>JBGOTH010000227.1:0-5596 GCA_041476345.1 Methylomirabilia bacterium | reverse complement strand
TCTGCTTCGACGCGTGTCACATGGCGGTCGAGTTCGAGGAGCCCGCCGCCGCGCTCGCCACCCTGTCGCGCGCCGGCATCCGCGTCGCGAAGATCCAGATCAGCGCGGGCCTGCGCGTGCTGTTCGGCGGCGGCGACGATCGCGCCCGGCTCGACGCGCTGCAGCCGTTCGCCGAGGGTGTGTACCTGCACCAGGTGACCGAGCGGCGCGGCGACCAGCTCACGCGCTTCCTCGACCTGCCGGAGCCGCTGGCCAAAGGTGCGCCGGGCGACGAGTGGCGGATCCACTTCCACGTGCCGCTCTTCCGCGACCGGCTCGGACCCTTCCTCAACACGCAGGACTACCTGCGCGAGGTGCTCGCCATCGTGCGCCGCACCGCGGTGACGCCGCACCTCGAGGTCGAGACATACACGTGGGACGTGCTGCCTCTGGAATATCGCCGCGAAGACATCGTGACGGCGGTGGCGCGCGAGCTCACGTGGGTGCTCGACCAGTTCCGATCGTGACGCTCGGCGTCTACCTCCGTCTCGGCCGCATCTCGAATCTTCCGACCGTCTGGACCAACGTGCTCGCCGGCATGCTGCTCGCCGGCGGACCGCTCGCGCCGGCGACGCTCGGCGTGCTGATCGTCGCGCTGTCGATGTTCTACGTCGGCGGCATGTACCTGAACGACGCGTTCGACCGGGAGTTCGACGCGCGGATGCGCCCGGAGCGGCCGATCCCGTCCGGCCGGATCAGCGCGACCGCGGTCTTCACGATCGGGTTCGCGCTGCTCGGCGGTGGCGTCGCGCTCCTGCTCGTGCCGGCGCTCGGACGCGCGGCCGGAGCGGGCTGGACGCCCGTCGCATCCGGTGTGGCGCTCGGCGGCGTCATCACCTACTACGACGCCACGCACAAGCGCGATCCGCTGAGTCCGCTCGTGATGGGCCTCTGTCGCGTGCTGACCTACGTGACGGCGGCGCTCGTCGTCGCGGGCGCGTTACCGGGGCCGGTGATCGCGGGCGCGCTGGTCCTGCTCTGCTACCTGATCGGGCTCACGTACGTCGCCAAGCAGGAGACGCTCGCGGAATACCGCAACGTGTGGCCGCTCGCCTTTCTCGCCGCCCCGTTCCTGTACACGATCCCGGCCCTCTGGCGGAGCGCCGTCGGCGCCGTGCTGTGGGTCGCGTTCCTCGCGTGGGTGCTCTACGCGATCTCGTTCCTGGTGCGCCGCGGCCGGGTGAACATCCCCCGCGCGGTCATCAGCTTCATCGCGGGGATCTCGCTGCTCGACGGGCTGCTGATCGCGCACGCCGGGTACCCCGACGTCGCACTGCTTGGCGTGGCCGGCTTCGCGCTCACCCTCGCCTTCCAGCGCTGGATCCCCGGAACCTAATGAGATGGGGGGCCTCGATATGGCCCCCCATGCCCCCCAACGTTCGCCGGACCCGGAGTGAATCCGGGTCCGGCTCTACCGATGACATGGAGGGCCCCGAAATGGCCCCCCATGCCCCCCAACGTTCGCCGGCCCCGGAGTGAATCCGGGTCCGGCTCGATTCATCAAATGGGGGGCCCGGACATGGCACCCCATGCCCCCCAGCGTTCGCCGGCCCCGGAGTGAATCCGGGTCCGGCTCTTACCAGCTACGCGGCGAACACGTGCGCGAGGATCAGGTCTTTCACGCTCGTCGCCGGCACGGCGCCCGGCGGGACCAGACCCGGATCGCTCGAGATGAACAGCGGACCCGCGTTCGGATCGTCCGTGGGGCGGCCGTGCGAGCCTTTCACCAGTGACGCGTCGAGCGGGATCACGTCCATCAGGTACCGGAAGCCGAGCATCTTCTTCGCGAGCCTCGCGCCGATCTTGAGCTTCGGCAGGCGCAGCGCCGGATCGAGGAACAGCTCGACGGGGTCGTAGCCCGGCTTGCGATGGATGTCGACGGTGCGGGCGAAGTCCGGCGCGACCGCGTCGTCGAGCCAGTAGTAGTAGGTGAACCAGCGGTCGGCGCGCGCGATCGCGACCAGCTCTCCTGACCGCGGATGATCGAGACCCGCCGCGCGCTTGCCGTCCTCGTCGAGCACCCGTTCGACGCCGGGGAGTGCCTCGAGGAGCTGCTTCACCTCGCGGATGCGTCCGGCGTCCCGGACGTAGACGTGCGCGATCTGGTGATCCGCGACGGCGAACGCGTCGCTGGCGCCGGCATCCAGCAGCTCGCGGCCGAGCTCCGTTCGCACGCGGATCAGCTTCGCGTCGCGCAGCGCGCGGTTCACGTGCACGGCGCCGCTCACGTCGGTGATGCCGTACTCCGAGAGCACGATCACGCGGGCACCGTCACGCTGCACGTGCGCGATCAGCTCCCCGCACACCGCGTCGATCTCCGCGAGATCGCGGCGCAGGGCCGGGTGGCGCGGCCCGAGCCGCTGGAGGTTGTAGTCGAGATGCGGCAGGTAGACGAGCGTCAGCGTCGGCCGGCGCGCGTCGTAGACGTGGCGCGCGGACGCCGCGATCCACCGGGTCGACGTGATGTCCGCCGTCGGCCCCCAGAAGTTGAACAGAGGGAACGTCCCGAGCTTCGCGGTCAGCTCGTCGCGCAGCTCCGCGGGCTCGGCGTAGATGTCGGGGAGCTTGCGGCCGTCGGCGGGGTACATCGGGCGCGGCGTCACCGCGTACGCCGCCGTGCTGTACATGTTGTACCACCAGAACAGCGTCGCGCAGGTGAACGCGGGATCGCGCGCCGCCGCGGCGTCCCAGATCTTCTCGCCGGCCACGAGTCGATTCGACTGGCGCCACAGCCAGATCTCGGAGAGATCGCGGAAGTACCAGCCGTTGGCGACCGCGCCGTGATCGCGCGGCAGGAGCCCGGTCGTGAACGTCGCCTGGACGGAGCACGTCACCGCCGGCAGCACCGTCGCGAGCGGGCGCATCGTCCCGGCGCGCGCGAGGGCCGCGAGGTTCGGCGTCGCGTCACCGACGAGGTCGGGCGTGAGCCCGACGACGTTCAGGACGACGGTGCGATGCATCGACCGCTCAGCGGCCGGGCGGCGCCTCCACGACCGGCGTCTGACCGCGAAGCACCGAGCTGCCCTCGAAGAGCTGCCGCTGGTCGATGACCGGGCGCTCCTGCACGTCGCTCACGTCGAGCTGCCCGCTCTGGCTGAAGAATTTCACGGGATTGTCCCAGACGATCGTCGCGATCGTGGCGTCGGCAATCCCCGCCTCGCGCATCACGGCGACGGTCTTCGGCACCTTGAGCGGATCGCTCACGCCCCAGTCCGCGGCGCTGTTGACGAGGATGCGCTCGCCGCCGTAGCGCTTGACCAGCGCGGCCATCCGCGTCTCGTCCATCTTCGTGTGCGGGTAGATCGAGTGCCCGGCCCAGCAGCCGGTCGCCAGCACGAGCGGCAGCGTCTCCTCGGTATTGTGGTCGATGAGGACGCGCTCCTCGGGGAACCCGAGCTCCTTGACGAGCGCGAGGCTCCGCTCCGTGCCGCGCTTCTTGTCCCGGTGCGGCGTGTGCACGAGCGCGGGGAGGTCGAACCGCATCGCGAGCTCCATCTGCATCGCGAAGTACTTCTCCTCCTCGGCCGTCATGTCGTCGTAGCCCACCTCGCCGACGGCGACCACGCCGTCCTTGCCGAGGTAGCGCGGCAGCAGGTCGATCACCTCCTGCGCGACGCGGGCGTTGTTCGCTTCCTTGGGGTTCAGCGCGAGCGTGCAGAAGTGCCGGATCCCGAACTGGCTCGCGCGGAATCGCTCCCAGCCGAGGAGCGAGGCGAAGTAGTCCTCGAAGGTGCCCGCGTGGGCCCGCGGCTGGCCAAGCCAGAAGGCGGGCTCGACGAGCGCCACGATGCCCGCGGCCGCCATCTGCTCGTAGTCGATCGTCGTGCGCGACGACATGTGGATGTGCGGGTCGAAGAGCTTCATGCGAAGGCTCCTTTCGTGATGCGGGACAGATCGGAAGGCACGGGCCGGCCCGCCGCGCGGCGTTCGCTCGCGTAGTCGGCGCCCATCCGGGCCAGGTCCGGCGTGAGCCGGGTGTCGAGATCGACGATCCGCTCGAGCGCGACGCCGATGAACACGGCTTTCAGGACCATCTGATTGAAGTTCAGCTCGGGAAAGTGCCGTGCGGGGTAGGGGTTCTCGCACGCGATCGCCTCGAAGATCGGCTGGATGCTCGTGCGGCACGCGTCCACCGCGATCTCGAGGAACCGTTCCGGCGCGGGCAGGAGCGGCAGCGCCTTCAGCACCGCCTGGCGCTCGCGGTTGTCGCCGGACGCGTAGCACTCCGCGACGAGCGCCTGAAACGCTTCGGCCTTCAGCGCGTGAGAGGCTGCGGAGAGCAACATCACGCGTCCGAGCTCGTCGACGCCCCACGCGTCGATCGGCCAGGTGATCCCGCCCGCGGCGAGCGCCGTCGTCTCGTCGCCCGTCAGGGCCAGCGTCGCCTTGCCGAGCTTCCGCGCGGCGAGTACGAATGCCTCGGCGACGCTCGAGCGATCCGAGGCCGACGACCGCGCGGCCGCGAGCCACGTCGAGGCGGTCGCCGCGACCCGTCGCGTCAGCAAGGGCTCGAGGAGTCTTCCCATGGCAGCCGATCATACCCTCGTTGACGATTCCCGCCTCGTCATCTATTGTAACTACGTACCTACATATCTGAGGAGCCGCGCATGAAGATGGGGCTGCGGGAGGCGAATCAGCGGTTCTCGAAGGCGATCAAAGCCGTCAAGGCGGGCGAGGAAGTGGTCCTGACCGAGCGCGGCAAGCCCATCGCCGTCATCACGCCGGTGCGTCCCACCGAAAGCCACGCACGGATCCTGCGCCGGCTCGAAGCGGCGGGCCTCGTTCTTCCCGTCACCAAGTCCGGCCCAATGCCTCCGTGGCGCCACCGCATCCGGGTGAAGGGAGAGCCACTGTCGAAGACGATTCAGGACGCACGGGATGAGCGCTGATGCCCTCCCGCGAGGAGGCATACTTCGACACGAGTGTGCTCGTGAAGCAATACGTCGAAGAAGCCGGCTCGGCCGGTGCCCGGCGGCTTTTTCTCCGCTTCCAGGTTGTGTCCTCCGCCTTGACCCCTGTGGAGATGATGTCGGCTCTGGCGCGGCGGCGCGCCGCCCGCGAGACTCCGCCCTCTCATGTCGAGCGTGCCCTGACCCAGATCCGTGTCGAACAGGGACACTGGCGCCTGATCCAGATCGACAGCCTCGTGCTCGGCCGGGCCGAAGCGCTGGTGCGGGACCATGCGCTGCGCACGCTCGACGCGATCCACGTCGCCTCTGCCCTCGTCTATGGTGACGCGCTTGGCGTACGGCTGCCGTTCGTGACCGCGGACGAGCGTCAGCGTGACGTGGCGGCGCGGCTGGCCCTCGATGTGATGAGAGTCGGGTAGTCGATGCCGCGGTTCTTCTGGCCGTGCTGGCTGATCGCCTCGGTGAGAACCGGCGCTGATCCTCGGCCGCTTCATCGACTGGCTGCTCGTCAATGATCCGCTGGGACTGACTGCGTTGCTGGCGATACCGCTCGGCCGCGAGGGAGGGAGGTGAGTATGCAACACCTCGGAATCACGCTGTGGGGCTTCGGCCTCGGTTACCGCGAGGCCGTCGATCTTGCCCGGCGA
>JBGOTH010000226.1:0-5601 GCA_041476345.1 Methylomirabilia bacterium | reverse complement strand
GCCCGTTCAGCAGGTGCTGGAGGAATTGGTCCATATACTTGACGGCCCGGGTGCCGTCAATGGTGGCGCACGCTACTTCTTGGCGAACGCCGGCAGCGTGATCTTCCCGTCCTTGATCTGGACGATGAAGATACTCGGCTGGCTCTGTCCGCTCTCCTTGCCCGCCGGGCCGTCCTTCTCGAACTTGATGGGCCCGTTCAAGCCCATGAGCTTCACCTTCCAGAGCGCGTCACGCACGGCCTTCGGATCGGCCTTGCCCGCGAGCTTGATCGCTTCGGCGGCGGTGACGACCCCGTCGTGACCGCGGAAACCTTCGGTCAGGCCGTCGAACGGAAACCCGCGCTTGGCCCACTCGTCGACGAACGCCTTCGCCAGCTTGCCGTCCGGCATCGCCTCGGGAAACCAGGGCATGAAGAAGACAATGTGATAGCTGCCCTCGGCGGCGGCGCCCGCCTGCGTGATGAGCTGGCCCGGCGCCGAGCTGCCGCCCGTCGTGATGACCTTGCGCTGGAGCCGCTGGTCCTGCGCCTGCTTCATGACGAGCGTGATCTGCTCGACCGCCGTCGTGATGAACAGCGTGTCCGCGTTGTCCGCCTTGATCTTCGTGATCTGCGCGTTCATGTCGGTGGCGGACTGCTCCATGAACTCCGCCACGCCGACCTCGACGCCCGCCTTCTTCAGGAGGTCGCCGAACGCGCTGGCCGAGCCGCGGCCCCAGTCGGTGTTGACGGCGAGGAAGTCCGCTTTCTTGATCCCGAGCACTTTCACGTATCTCTGCAAGCCGAGCGCTTCCATCTCGCTCGGCGGGCTGATGCGGAAGATCCACGGGTTGCCGCGCTTGGTGATCGTCCCCGCGCTGGACGTCTCGACGATCATCGGCACGCCGTACTCTTCGAGCTTCGGCATGGCCGCGAGCGTCATCGAGCTGCCCCACGCGCCCACGATCACCGGCACCTTGTCGCGCACGATCAGCTTCTCGGCGGCCGTGGCCGCTTCCTTCGGATCGGACTTGTTGTCCTCGATCAGCAAATGCACCTGGCGGCCGAGCACACCACCGCGGGCGTTGATCCAGTCACGGCCGATCTCGGCGCCCATGCGGATGTAGTTGCCGGACGCGGCGACGGACCCGGAGAGCGGCTGGATGACGCCGATCTTGATCGGGTCGCCTTGCGCGAAGACGCCGGACCAGGTGGCGGCCAGCACGAGAGTAAGAACGACACAAACAGCGAGCGCGATTCGTCGCATGCTGGTTCTCCTTAGGAGCGCTTGAGCTGGATCCACGCCGACCCGCGCGTGTACTTTCATCGGTTTTCCCCTACGTGTCAATGAACCCGCCATCCCCCGGGCACCACGCCAATCAGCATGCCCTGGCGCCGTCGACGCTAGCCGTCATTGACATTCCCGACGGCGGCCCGAAGAATGCGGGCGTCATGACCACCACCGCCTGGAATCGCTACGCCACCGCGCTGCCATCCATCGCCGACGCCGTCGGCCGCTCGCCGCTCGTGCGCCTGAACCGCGTCACCCGCGACGTGAGGCCTGCGATCTACGTCAAAGTCGAGTGGTACGGCGCCACGGGCAGCCTCAAAGACCGCATCTACCTGCACATGTTCACGCAGGCGGAAACGCGCGGCGACCTCAAGCCCGGCATGCGCGTGCTCGAATGCTCGACCGGCAACGCGGGCATCGCGTGCGCGTGGGTGGCCGCGGTGAAGGGCTACGCGTGCACCATCGTGATGCCCGAAGGCATGAGCGACGAGCGCAAGAAGATCATGCGCGCGTACGGCGCCGACCTCGTCTTCACGCCGGGCGGAGAGAGCGACGTCGATCTGTCGCTCCAGCGTCTCAACGAGATCCGCGAGAAGGATCCCGGCGGGTACTGGGTGCCCGGGCAGTTCGACAACCCCGACAACGTCGCGACGCACATGATGACCACGGGCCCGGAGATCTGGGAGCAGAGCGGCAGCCGGATCGACGCCTTCGTCGACTCGCAGGGTTCCGGCGGCCTTCTCACCGGCGTCGGGCGCTATCTTCGTCAGCAAGACCCGAAAGTGAAGCTGTACGCGGTCGAGCCGGCGGAGTGTGCTCTGCTGTCGCGCCGCGCGTGGGGGCACCACGGCATCGAAGGCATCGGCGACGGGTTCGTACCGCGCAACCTGGATGTGTCGATCCTCACCGGCATCATCACGACGACCACGCAGGAGAGCGTCGAGGTCGCGCGGCGGCTTGCGCGCAAAGAAGGGATCTTCTGCGGCATCTCCAGCGGCTGCAACGTCGCCGCCGCCCTGAAGCTCGCGCGCACGCATCCCGAGATGGGGACGATCGTCACCGTCATCAACGACACGGGGCAGCGCTACTTCACGACTCCTCTGTGCGGTGAAGACAAGCACGTCGACATTCCCGAGCGCGATCACCCGCTCGATCCGCACACGATCGAGCAGCTCGACCGCTACCAGGCGAAGTGGGAGATCGTGACGTGACGATCGCGCCCAAGGAATACGACTTCCATGCCGCCCGCCTGCGTCTCGAAGGCAAGGCGAAGTCGGCGGGCGAGAAGGTGACGTCGCTCGAGAGCGCGGTGGCGCGCGTGCGCGACGGCGATCACATCGCGATCGGCGGCTGCCTCTACTCGCGCACGCCGCTCGCGCTCATCTGGGCGCTGCTCCGCCGCCGGCCGAAGCACCTGACGCTGTCGAGAAATTTAATGTCCTACGAGGGCGAGTGGGCGATGGTCGCCGGCGCGTGTGACAAGGTCGTCACGTCGTGGATGGGCATCGGCCTGCCGTGGGGTCTCTCGCGCATCCAGCGCGAGTACGTGGAATCGGGACGCGTCGAGTTCGAAGAGTGGAGCCACCTCGGGCTCGGACTGCGATTCCGCGCGGCGGCGATGGGCGTGCCGTTCCTGCCGTCGCTCACCATGCTCGGCTCGAGCCTGATGGACGTCGGCGGCTCGAGGACGATCGAGTGTCCGTACACGGGCGCCACGCTGCACGCGGTCCCGGCGCTGTTTCCCGACGTCGCGCTGATCCACGTTCATCGGGCGGATCGCTTCGGCAACGGTCAGATCGACGGCTACCCGCACATGGACGCGGACATCGCCCGGGCGGCGACGACGGTGATCATGACCGCGGAAGACATCGTGCCGGACGAAGAGATCCGCCTCCATCCCGATCGCACGGTGATCCCCGGCTTCGCCGTCGACGCGCTGGTGCCCGTGCCCTACGGATCGTATCCCCACGAGTGCTACGGGCTCTACGACGCGGAGCCGGATCACTTCACGGTGTACGTCGACGGGATCAAGCGTGACGGCGCGAAAGGCGTGGCGGACTATCTCGAGCGCTACGTCTACGGACCGCGCTCGTACGCGGACTATCTCGCGCTGTTCCCTGACAGCGCGCGCCACGACGCCGCCGCACGCGCGCGGATGTTGACCACGTGAGCGTGACGGCGAACGAGCTGCTCGCCGTCATGGGCGCGCGCGCCCTGAAAGACGACACGACCGTGTTCGCGGGCGTCGGCGCGCCGCTGTTGGCGGCGGCGCTCGCCCAGCGCACGCACGCGCCGCGCCTCACCATGTTGATGGAGGGCGGTATCCTGGGGCCGTCGTTCAGGCCCGGCGAGCTGCCGATCTCCACCAACGAGATGCGCGCCGCGTATCGCGCGCAGATGCTGCCGGGGATCACGGACGCGTTCCTGCTCGCGCAGCGCGGCTTCCTCGACGTGGGCTTCATCGGCGGCGCGCAGATCGATCGGCACGGCAACCTCAACACGAGCGCCATCGGTGGCTACGCGAAGCCGGCCGTGCGGCTGCCTGGGAGCGGCGGCGCCAACGACATCATCTCGCTCTGCCGCGAGGTCATGATCCTCACCGTCCACGAGAAGCGCCGCTTCACGGAGCGGGTGGAATTCATCACCAGCCCCGGCTATCTCGGCGGCGGCGACGAGCGACGCAAGAGCGGCCTGCTCTTCGGCGGCGTCTCGCGCATGGTGACGACGCTCGGCGTGTTCGACTTCGCGCCGCCGAGCCGGCGCATGCGGCTCATCGCGCTGCATCCCGGCGTGACCACGGACGACGTGCAGGCCAACACCGGCTTCGACGTGCTGGTCAGCGAGAGTCTCACCACGACGCAGCCTCCAACCGAAAAGGAGCTCGACATCCTCCGCATGCTCGATCCCAAGCGGCAGTTCATCGGATGACGGACTTCGGCCTCGCGATCCGCAACTTCGTGGGCCCGGGCGAAGTCCCCGACATAGACGGCATCTACAAATATTCACTACGCGCGGAAGCGCTCGGCTTCGAGTCCTTGTGGGCGTGGGACCACATCCTGCTCGGCGTGGAGCCGTCGTTCCCGATCATCGACTCGATCACCACCCTCAGCGCCGTCGCCGCGCGCACCACGAAGATCAAGCTCGGCACCGGCGTGCTCGTGCTTCCGCTGCGCAACCCGGTCGTCGCGGCGAAAGCGCTCGGCAGCCTGGACGTGATCTCGAACGGCCGGTTGATCGTCGGCACGGCCGCCGGCTGGTACGCGCGCGAGTTCGACGCGGTCGGCGTGCCGTTCAAGCAGCGCGGGAAGCTGTTCGAGCGCAACCTCGACATCCTGATCAAACTGTGGACGCAGGAGCGCGTCACCCTGAAAGCCGACGAGCACAACCTGCGCGAGGCGGTGATGGTCCCCCGGCCCGTCCAGAAGCCGCGCCCGCCGATCCTGATCGGCGGCTACGTCGACGCCGTCCTCAAGCGCGCGGGCACGGTGGGCGACGGCTGGCTCACCTACTTCTACACGCCGGAGAGCTTCACGAAGGGCTGGGACAAGGTGAAGGCCTTCGCGCGCGAGGCCGGGCGTGATCCGAAGACGCTTCAGTCCACCAACCAGCTCGCGATCTACGTCGGCCGCGACCGCGAGCAGACCACCGCGGACATGCGCCAGTGGCTTCAGACCGAATGGGACGTTGCCGCGTGGAGCGAATCCACCATCGAGCACGCGATCCACGGCTCTCCCGCCGAGTGCGTCGCGCAGCTCAAGGCGCACGTCGCGACAGGCGTGAATCGGATTATCCTGATCCCCTACCGCTATCGACCGGAACAGGTCGAACGGATCGCGAAGGAGGTCTTGCCAAAGCTATGAGCAACGTCTACATCGACATCAATTGCGACATGGGCGAGAGCTACGGGCGCTGGACCTTGGGCAACGACGAAGAGGTCATGCCCAACATCACGTCCGCCAACATCGCGTGTGGCTTCCACGCGGGCGACCCGCACGTCATCCGCAAGACGGTGGACCTCGCGGTGCAGCACGGCGTCGCCATCGGCGCGCATCCCGGTCTGCCGGACCTGATGGGCTTCGGACGGCGCCGCATGGAAATCAGCCCGCAGGAGATCAAGGACATCCACCGCTACCAGGTGGGCGCCATCATGGGGTTCGCGAAGGCCGCGGGCACCACGCTCCAGCACGTGAAAGCGCACGGCATCCAGTACTTCATGTTCGAGGAGAACCTGCCGCTCGGCGTCGCGTCGGCGGAGCAGGTCGTCGAGCTCGACCCGTCGATCATCCTCATGACGATGGCGATGACGAAGTACGACGCGGAGGCGCGCAAGGT
>JBGOTH010000225.1:0-5639 GCA_041476345.1 Methylomirabilia bacterium | reverse complement strand
GCCGATCCTGATTGTAGCGGGCCGGCCCGGGCTTGTCCGATCATGCGCGCCGGTATACTAGAGAGCGGTGTCGATCCTCTTCGTGCTGTCGACGTTCGGCGCGGCCGTGGGCGTGGGGGTGATCGGCGCGATCCTGGGGCTCGGCGGCGGCATCCTGCTCGTGCCGATCCTCACGATGTTCTTCGGCGTCAAGCTCCACTACGCCATGGGCGCCAGCATCATTTCGGTGATCGCGACGTCGAGCGGCGCGGCGGCCGGCTACCTGCGGTCCGGTCTCAGCAACATCAAGATCGGCCTGTTCCTCGCGATGGCCACGGTGTCCGGTGCGCTCCTGGGCGCCGCGCTGGTAGGCGTCGTGCCGGAGCGCGTGCTGGAGCTGATCTTCGGCGCGGCGCTCGCGCATTCCGCCTTCATGACGTTCAGGCAGCTCGGCATCGACGTGCCCGCCGAGTCCGAGGCGCATCCGCTCGCCGTGCGCTTCGCGCTGGAGGGCACCTATCACGATCGCGCGCTCTCCCGGCACGTGAGCTACCGGGCCACGCGCGTGAAGAGCAGCATCGTCGCGATGTTCGCCGCCGGCGTCCTCTCCGGCCTGCTCGGGATCGGCAGCGGCGCGTTCAAGGTCCTCGCCATGGATTACTTCATGAAGCTACCGATGAAGGTCTCGACGGCGACCAGCAACTTCATGATCGGGATCACCGCGGCGGCGAGCGCGGGGATCTACTTCGGCCGCGGCGACATCCATCCCGTCCTCGTCACGCCCGTCGCCGTCGGCGTGCTCGCGGGCGCCTACGTCGGCACGAATCTCTTGACCCGCCTCAGGAATACGACGGTACGCGCGCTCTTCCTGCCGGTGCTCCTCTACCTGGCGGGCTCGATGATCCTGCGAGGGCTCGGGGTCCTGTGATGAGCGCGGCGGTGCTGACCGCGCGCGTGCTGTTCTGGGGCGGCGTGGTGAGCATCGCGCTGATGACGGTCGGCGTGCTCGGATTTGCCCTGCACGGCGGGCTCGCGCCTGACGCCGCCGTCTTCACGTCGGTTTCGCAGGTCGTACGCGCCGTCTCGCAGTGGCCGGTCGATCCGCTGGGCGTGGCAGGGCTCGGGATCCTGCTGCTGATGATCACGCCGGCCCTCGGTGTCGTCACGGCGTTCGTGGCGTTTCTCGCGGCCGGAGACTTTCGCTACGCCGGAATCTCGGGGCTGCTGCTGATCGGCCTCTTGATCAGCCTCGTGTTCGCCGCCGGGGGGTAGGCGGCGTCGATTACTTTTGCTGCGCGAGCTCCGCCATGGGCTCGAGCGGGCCGATCGCAGCCAGGCGATCGGCGAGAGGCGGGAACGCGGCGAGCAAGCCGCCGTCCGAAACGCCGTTGGCGGTTTCCACCGCGCGCAAGGCTTCGGCGAGCGTGCGCCGCGGCAACTCGTGACCCATCGACCTCAAGATCTCCACCGCGCGCCGGTCTGCGTCGATCTCCTGGTCACGGTTGAACGCGCGGACGATCAGCGGGTTCACCACCCAGTCCGCGAGGCTCAGGCCCGGCACGATGAAGCCCACCACCGTGAAGGTCCCGGTGATGCTCAGCGACAGCGCGCGGCGCTTGCCGGCGTGGCCGAGCACCTCGTGCGCGACCTCGCGCGCGACCATGGAATCGAGGTACCGCGCGGGCAACGCCGCGAGCCCGTCGGAGAAGTAGAAGACCGCGTCCTCGTCGCCGCTGAACGCACTGACCCCCTTCGTCTTGACCAGCGCGAAGGAGTAGCGCGCGGGATCGTCACCGGCGGCCTGCGCCGCGCGATACAGCGTGTTCGCCAACACCGTCGTACGCGTGGACGGTTCGGGAAAGTACGCGCCCTTGGGGGTGGAGGGAAGGAGTGCGCATCCGCCGACGGACGCCGCCAGGAGCAGGAGGAGGAAGACTCGACGCATACTGGTGATGGTAAGAACCGGCCCCGCTTCCGGACGAAGAAAAAAATGCCGCGAGCGCTGGGGGCGCGGCCTGCCCGTGCCTACGACGCGCGGGGGGTGCGCTTGGCGGGGCCAGGCTTGACGAGCATCGCGCGCACGTGCGGCCACAGGTGGTCGGCGATCATCTGATGGCCCTGCGCGTTCGGATGAAGACCGTCGGCCTGGTTGAAGCGCGCCTCGCCCGCGACGCCTTCGAGGAGGAACGGCACCAGCGTCACGTTCGTCCGGTGCGCGACGTCGGGGAAGACGGCGGCAAAGTCGCGCGTGTAGGCGGCGCCATAGTTGGTCGGCACGCGCATTCCGGTCAGGAGCACGCGGGCCCCGGATGCCCGCAGCCGCCGCACGATGGCGACGAGGTTGTCGCGAAGCGCCGCGACCGGCTGCCCGCGCAGGCCGTCGTTGGCCCCGAGGGCGACGATCACGATCTCGGGATTCGTGCGCAGCACCCAGTCGAGCCGGCGGAGTCCCCCCGCGGACGTGTCGCCGCTCACGCCCGCGTTGACCACGCGGTAGTCGTAGCCCTCGCGCGCGAGCCGCGCTTCGAGCCGCGCGGGATAGGCCTCGTCGCGCGCGACGCCGAGACCGTCGGTAAGGCTGTCGCCGAGGGCGACGATCACGCGGTCGGCGCTGCGCGCCGGCGTGGCGGTACACAGCAGGGTCATCAACACGACCGCGGCGCGACGGACCGTCATCGAGCGAAGTGTAGTATGGGACGGAGATGATTCACCTTCGCGATGTCGTGATGCGCTTGACGAGCGGCGGCCGCACGGTCACCGTGCTCGACGGCGTGAGTCTCGACGTCAAGCGTGGCGAATGCGTCGCCGTCACCGGGCCCTCGGGGAGCGGAAAGTCGACCTTGCTCGGTCTCGTCGCCGGTCTCGACACGGCGACGAGCGGATCCGTCATGGTGGACGGTGTCGATCTCACGCGGCTCGACGAGGATGCGCTCGCGCGATTCCGGCGCGATCGCATCGGCTTCGTCTTCCAGTCCTACCACCTGATTCCCACCCTCACCGCCGTCGAGAACGTCGCGATTCCGCTCGATATCGCCGGAATCCCGGGTGCGCGCGCGCGCGCGATCGAGCTGCTCGAGGGAGTCGGGCTCGGCGCGCGCGGCCATCACTATCCCGTGCAGCTGTCGGGTGGCGAGCAGCAGCGCGTGGCGCTGGCCCGCGCGTTGGCGCGCGAGCCGGGCCTGCTGCTCGCGGACGAGCCCACCGGCAATCTCGACTCCGCGAGCGGGGCCCGGATCATCGAGCGGCTGCTCGGCCTGAACCGCGAGCGCGGGAGCACGCTGGTGCTGGTCACGCACGACGCGGAGCTCGCGGCGCTGGCCGGCCGCCGGATCGTGCTGCGCGACGGCCGCATCGTCGGGTGATTCGCTTTTCTTTCGCGCTGGCCTGGCGCGAAACGCGCGCCGAGCTTCGCCACGTCCTCACCGTTCTCGCCTGCGTCGGCCTCGGGGTCGCTGCGCTCGTCGGCGTCGGCAGCCTGGCCGTCGAGCTCCAGCGCACCCTCGGACGCGAAGCGAGGACGCTTCTCGGCGGCGACGTCGAGGTCCGCTCGCCGCGCGCAACGCCGCCGGCGCTCGTGGAGGCGGTGCGCCGTCTGCACGACGAGGGCGCGGCGCTCACGCACACGCGGGAGCTGGTCGGGATGGTCCGCGCATCCGGCGGCGCCTCGCTGCTCGTGGAGCTGAAAGCGGTGGACGGCGCGTATCCGCTCTACGGTGTCGTGGACACGCGCCCGGGAGCGCCGCTCGGCGATCTCCTCGGGGCCGACGGGGTCGTCGTCGAAGACGCGTTGCTCACGCGGCTCGGCGCGCGGCCCGGCGACCATCTCACGCTCGGCGACGCCACGGTGGTCGTGCGCGGCGTGCTCGTCCACGAGCCGGATCGCCCCGCGACGCTCGTGAGCCTCGGGCCGCGTGTGCTGGTCAGCCAGGCGACGCTCGATCGTAGTGGGCTCGCCGCCTTCGGCAGCCGCGTGCGCCAGCGCTGGCTTCTCCGCCTCCCTGCGACGATCGCGCCGTCGACGGCGCGGGCGACGCTCGCCGCCGCCGTCGACGACCCGTCGATTCGCGTCGCCGCCTACGACGAGGCGCAGCCGGGCCTGAAGCGCTTCCTCGACCAGATGGGAACGTACCTCGGGCTCGTGGGGCTCGTGAGCCTTTTGATCGGCGGCATCGGCGTCGCGGCGTCGGTGGCGACGTTCATGCGCCGGCGCCGCCCGACCATCGCCGTGCTGAAGTGCCTCGGCGTCGACACGCGCACGCTGATCGTCACGTACGTGCTGCAGACCGAGCTGGTCGGGCTCGCGGGGAGCGTGATCGGCGCGCTCGCCGGGGTCGCGCTGCTGCCGCTGCTCGTGGCGGTCACGCGCGGCGTCGTGCCGTTCGCGATCGACGGGCGCGCCGATCCTGCCACCATCGCGCGCGGTGTCGTGATGGGTATCGCCATGACGTTGCTGTGCGCGTCGTGGCCGCTGCTGCGCGTGCGGGACGTCCGCCCTGCCGAAGTGCTGCGGCAGGAAGTCGTGCCGCCGCGCGGGCGGGGACCGTGGCTGGCGGTGCTGCCGATCGCGGCCGGACTGGCCGGGCTCGCCGTGTGGCAGGCCGGATCGTGGAAAGTCGGCGGCATCTTCGTCGGGGCGGCGCTCGCCGCGCTGGTGCTCCTCGCGGCACTCGGCCGGGGCGTCGTTCTGCTCGCGCGCGTCGTGCCGCGACGCGGCGCGCTCGCGTGGCGCCAGGGCGTCGCCGGTCTGCTGCGGCCCGGTGGCCAGGTCGCGGGCGTGATCGTGGGGCTCGGTGTCGGCGTCATGCTGCTCACCGCGGTCGCGCTCCTCGAGGCAAGCCTCGGTGCCCAGCTCGATCTCGAGCGCCGGCGCGAGACGCCGTCGTTCTTCTTCATCGACATCCAGCGGGATCAGCGGGACGCGTTCACGCGGCTGGTAAAGGAGACTGCCGGTGTCACGCCACGGCTCACGGCCGTGACGCGCTCGCGCCTGGCCGCCGTCGGGGACCAGCCCATCACCCGCGCGCTCGTCGAGCGCCGGCGGGCCGAGCGTGGCGCCGAGCCGTTCTTCCTCATCCGCGAATACGCGCTGACGACGGCGCCGGCGCCGCCCGAGGACAACACGCTGCTCGCCGGCCGCTGGTGGACGGACGCCGAGGCCGCCGATCGGCCGCGCGTCTCGCTCGAGGAGGAGATGGCGAAGAGCCTCAAAGTCGGTGTCGGCGGTACCGTGGCTTTCGACGTGCAGGGCGTGCGCGTCGACGCGGACGTGATGAGCATCCGCCACGTCGACTGGCAGTCGTTCTCGACGAACTTCTTCGCGATCTTCTCGCA
Source organism: Methylomirabilia bacterium (assembly GCA_041476345.1). Taxonomy (GTDB): domain Bacteria; phylum Methylomirabilota; class Methylomirabilia; order Rokubacteriales; family CSP1-6; genus VGLJ01. The sequence continues at coordinate 329 of JBGOTH010000225.1, read as the reverse complement.
AGGCGCGTTGGATGCCGCGCCGGCCACCTGGGTGGCGACCGCGCGCGTGCCCGCCGCGCTCGAGCCGAGACTTCAAGATCAGATCGTCGCGGTGTTCCCGAACGTCACGGCGGTCCCCGTGCGCGACGTGCTCGAGCGCGTGAACGGCCTGCTCGGTCAAATGGCCTTCGCCATCCGGACGATCGCGGCGTTCAGCATCGGCGCCGGCTTCGTGGTGATGGGCGCGGCGCTCACGGCGACGCGCGCGCAGCGGCTCTACGAGTCCGTGATCCTCAGGACACTCGGGGCGACGCGCGGTGTCGTCGCGCGCGCCTTTGCCGTGGAATACG
>JBGOTH010000224.1:0-5644 GCA_041476345.1 Methylomirabilia bacterium | reverse complement strand
TGTACGCCACCACCGCCGTGAGCCCCAGCCCGATGCTCATCCAGGCATAAACCTTCCAGAGAAAAGCCGACACCCGCTCCGCCGCGGCTGTCGATGAGGATGTCGTCGTCAAGGTGTCCATTGGTGCCTCCCTGGAATCATTGTATGCCCCAGGCGGCCATGCCGCTGTCTATGGCAAGCACGGCTCCAGCAACTTCAGCATCTCGTCGACCTCGTCGCGCGTGACCGTCAGCGCGGGCATGAAGCGCAGGGTGTCAGGACGAGGCGCGTTGACGATGAGCCCGCGATCGAACGCGTGCTCGGCGACTTGCGCCGCGTCGCCGCGGGTCAGCGCGAGGGCGAGCAGCAGGCCGCGCCCGCGCACCGCGCCGTGGCCGTGCGAGGCCGCCAGCGCGCCGAGCCGCTGCGTCAGGTACGCGCTCGTGTCACGCACGTTGGCGAGGAACCCCGGCTGATTCACCGTCTCCATCACCGCGCAGCCGACGGCGGTCATCAACGCGTTGCCGCCGAACGTCCCGCCCTGGTCGCCCGCCTCGAAGCAGCTCGCGTCCTTGCTCGCGACGAGCGCGGCGAGTGGCACCCCGCCGCTGAGGCCTTTGCCGAGCGTGAGGATGTCGGGCCGGATGCCGACGTGCTCGAAGCAGTAGAGGAGGCCCGTGCGGCCGATGCCCGTCTGGATCTCGTCGAGGATGAGCAGCACACCGCGCTCGCGGGTCAACGCGCGCACGTCACGCAAGTACGCATCGTCCGCGGGCACGACGCCGGCTTCGCCCTGGATCGGCTCGAGCATCACGGCCACCGTGCGATCCGTGATCGCGACGGCCATGGCGTCGAGATCGTTCAGCGGCACCTTGACGAAGCCCGGCACTTTCGGCTCGAAGAGCGGCTCGAATGCCGGCTTGCCGGACGCGGACATCGTCGCGAGCGTGCGGCCGTGGAACGCGCCGTGCGTCGTGACGATCTCGTACGCGCCGCCGCGATGACGTCCTCCCCACTTGCGCGCCAGCTTGATCGCGCCCTCGTTCGCCTCCGCGCCGCTGTTGCAGAAGTAGACGTCCTGGAGGCCGCTCGACTCGGCGACGAGCGTGGAGAGCCGTGCCATCGGTGCGTTGTAGTACGACGGGCTGCAGTTGACGAGGCGGGCCGCCTGGCTCGAGAGCGCTTCGCGTATCGCGGGATGCGCGTGCCCGAGACAGTTCACCGCCCATCCCTGCACGAAGTCGAGGTAGCGCTTTCCGTCCTCATCGCGGAGCCACGAGCCGCTGCCCTCGACCATCATCACCGGCGGCCGTTGCGTCACCTTCATCACGTGCGTCGTCGCGTTGGTCGTCATGCCATTCATCGTGAGCGCCCCTCGCGGCTGTCGCAAATCAAACGTCCTTATCGTCACGATCAGCCGGACCGAGTGCGACGGGAGAGACGTCCGCCGGGGTTGAAGATATCGTGATATCATCGCGACCCAGGAGGACGCGCAGGTGGCCCAGCTCATCGTCCGCAATCTCGAGGAGAGCGTGAAGGAGAAGCTGCGTCGCCGGGCCGCTCGTCGCCGGCGAAGCCTCGAAGCCGAGGTACGCGACATCCTGTGTGATGCGGTCGCGCGGCCCGAGTCGAACGAGCGCCACCTGGGCACCCGAATCGCCACCCGATTCCTGGGTCTCGGAGTCAACCTCGACTTCACGGAGCTTCGTGGTTACACCGCTCGGCCCGCCCGCTTCACGAAGTGATCCTGCTCGACACGAACGTCCTCTCTGCGCTGATGCACGCGCGGCCGGATCCCGTAGTCGTCGACTGGCTCGACTCACAGGCTCCTGAGTCGATCTGGACCACGGCGGTGACCGTGTTCGAGATTCGCTTTGGCATCGAGCTGCTCTCTCCAAGTCGTCGCCGGCGCGCGTTGGAAGCGGCATTCGACGCGATGCTGCGAGACGATCTGGGCGGCCGCATCGCCGCATTCGACTTCGGGGCGGCCGAGGAAGCCGCAAAGCTCGCGGCGCGGCGGCAACATCGTGGCCGACCTGTCGACTTTCGCGACACCCAGATCGCCGGCATCGCGCTCGCGCGACGGGCCGCCTTGGCGACGCGTAACGTTCAGCACTTCGACGGGCTGAACGTGAGCTTGGTCAACCCGTGGGCGAAATGAAGGCCGTCACTTGATCGCGTACGGATTGATCGGGGTCCCGACGCCACGCACGACGGGCAGCGGCGGGGCGACGAGCAGGAACGCGTAGCGTCCGTCGGCCGCGCAGTCGGCGGCCAGCTCCTCGAAGAAGAAGATCTCGCCGAGCGTCAGCCCCATGTTCGCGATCGCGACCACGTGGAACGGGTTGCGAAAGCCCGGGATCTCCGACGGCCGCACTTCCACCGCGTAGTTGTCGGTCCCGATGGCGGCGATCTGCTTCGCGTGCAGCCACGGCGCCGTGTGCACGGACACGCCGGGGAACGGATCGAGGTCGAAGTGGCGCCAGTCGTTTTTGTCGAGGTAGCGCGACATGTGGCCGGTGCGCACGAGCAGGAGGTCGCCCGGCAGCACCTCGACCTTCTCCGCGGCGGCCGTCGCTTCCAGATCCGCCACGGTGATCGCGTACCCGGGCTCGAGGGCGCGCACGCCTTTGTATCTCGCGACGTCGAGCAGCACGCCGCGCCCGACGATCTTGTCCTTCGTCTTTTCGATGCTGTTCTTCGCGGCGCCGCTGCTCGTGACGAGGCGCGCGTCGTAGCCGTTGTACATCTTCCCTTCGTAGAAGATGTGCGCGAGGCTGTCCCACTGCGTGACGCTCTGGAGCGGCATCACGATCCAGTCGTCGGCGCCTCCGTAACCCTCCGCGGCCTTCACCTCTTCCGGCGTCCTCGGCGCGTCGCCGCCGTCGCGGAACATCGTGTGGATCGGATTGAAGCGCTGCCGCGTCCCGCTCTGCGGGCCGTTGCGGTCCAGCGGAATGCCGAGCGCGAAGACCTTGCCGGTGATCGCGAGCTTGCACGCCGCGGCGATCCGCTCCGGCGTGATGTAGTTCAGCGTCCCGATCTCGTCGTCCGGGCCCCACTTGCCCCAGTTGCGAACGGAGAGCGCGATCTTGCGGAGCGCTTCTTCGCTCATGCGCTGACCTTTGAACCCGCCGGCGCCGGCGCGAGGGCGACGGCGACCGTGCGCGGAACCGCCCCGGGAAGCAGCGACACGAAGATCGTCGTGAGCGCGGAGATCCCCGCCATCACCAGCAGGAGCGTCGTGAAGCCCGATGCCTTCACGACCGGGCCGAGCAGGTACACGGCGCCCGAGGCCACGCCGAACGAGATGGCGAGCCGGATGCCCGCCACGCGCGAGCGCATCCGGTCGTCGACGTACTGCACGATCATCGCGTCGACGAATGGAATGGCGCCGAAGACGAACACCATGAAGACCAGCATGATGGCGTAGAGCGCCCAGCCGCTCGTCTGCGCGGCGAGGAAGAAGAGCGGCACCTGCGCGGCGACGATCGGCAGATAGACCCGCTTGAGGGGAAACCGGTCGATGAGCTTGCCCACCACCAGCTGCGCGAGCGACGCGATCGTGTAGACGCCGGCGAGGAGCATGCCGAGGGTGGCCGGGTCGTCGACCAGGCCTCGCAACCGCTCGGCGAGGAAGGCGCCGTTCCCGTTCGTCGTGAAGTTGAAGATCATGCTGCCGGTGGCACCGGCCAGCGTCATCACGAGGATCGCCCGCGCCATGATCCCCGGCGGCAGATCCACGTGCTTCCTGGGCCGCTTCGCCGGCGCCATCTCCTCGCGCGGGACGAGCAGCCAGAACAGCACGGCACAGCCGAGTGCCAGGAGCCCGGGGACGAGGAACGCCACGCGCCACCCGAAGTGCTTCACGAGAAACCCGGTGAGGATGGCGGCCGCGGCGATGCCCAGGTTGCCGGCGAGCCCGTTCACGCCGATCGTGAAGCCGGGACGCGTCGAGCTCTGCACGATCATCGGAATGCCGACGGGATGGTAGATCGACGCGAACGCGCCCATCACCGTGAGCGCCACGGCGAGGTGCCACACGCCGGTCGCGGTCGCGATCAGGACGGCCGAGAGCCCCATGCCGACGAAGAAGACGATCATCATCGCCCGCCGCCCCCAGAGGTCACCCAGGCGGCCGGCGGGCAACGAGCCGAGTCCGAACAGCGCGAACGCGCCGACGGTATACGGCATCAGGTCCTGCCACAGCATCCCCCACTCGGTCGCGATGGCCGCGACGGCGGTGGCGAAGATGAGCAGGAACAGGTGGTCGATCGCATGCCCCGTATTGAGCAACAAGGCGGTCGCGCTCGGTCTCGGCATCGTCGCCCTATAGTATCCTCGACGCGTGGGAAGCACGTGGGGCCGGCTGTTTCGTGTGACGACGTGGGGTGAGTCGCACGGCGCCGCCGTCGGCGCGGTCGTCGACGGCTGTCCTCCCCGGCTGCCGCTCTCTGAAGCCGACATCCAGCCCGATCTCGACCGCCGCGCGCCGGGCCAGAGCTCGCTCGTGACGCAACGGAAAGAGACCGACACGGTGAAGATTCTCTCGGGCGTCTTCGACGGGCACACGCTCGGCACGCCGATCAGCCTCGAGATGCCCAACCTCGACATGCGGTCCGGTGACTATCGCGAGATCCAGGAAAAGTACCGCCCGAGCCACGCCGACTACACGTACGACGCGAAGTACGGTGTGCGCGACTGGCGCGGCGGCGGCCGCACGAGCGCGCGCGAGACGGCAGGGCGCGTGGCCGCGGGCGCGATCGCGCGCAAGCTGCTCGCCGCGCGCTTCCACGTCACGGTCGTCGCCTGGGTGTCCAAGGTGGGCGCGCTGACGGTCGACTGCGATATCGAGAAAGTGACACGCGAGCAGGTCGACGCGACCCCGATCCGTTGTCCTGATCTCGCGGTGGCGGACAAGATGATCGCGGCGGTCGAGGCCGCGCGGAAGGACGGCGACTCGCTCGGCGGCGTCGTCACGTGCGCCGTCCGCGGCTGCCCGGCGGGGTGGGGCGAGCCGGTGTTCGACCGCCTCGAGGCGGATCTCGCCAAGGGGATGATGAGCCTGCCCGCGAGCAAGGGCTTCGAGATCGGCACGGGGTTCGCGGGCACCGACCTGCGCGGCTCCGAGCACAACGACGAGTTCTACATGGAGGGCGGCCGCGTCCGCACGCGGACGAACCGCTCGGGCGGCGTGCAGGGCGGCATCAGCAACGGGGAGACGATCTACTTCCGCGTGGCGTTCAAGCCGACGGCGACCATCATGCGGGAGCAAGGCACGGTGACCGTCGACCACCTCGACACGACGATCAAGGGGCGCGGCCGCCACGATCCCTGCGTGCTGCCGCGCGCGGTCCCGATGGTGGAGGCGATGACGACGCTGGTGCTCGCCGACCACGCGCTGATGCAGCGGGCGGTCACGAATTGACAACGACCCGCAGGTCCGTCGATCATGTCGGCCGGTGCCCGCACGTGACCCCGATAGGAGCCGCACAGGCATGATGAAGCGCTGTCTCGCTGTGGTGCTCGTTGCCGCTCTGCTCGTGACGCCGTCCCTCGCTCTCGCCCAAGCTTCCAAAGCCGGCGTAGTGACCACGCTCGAAGGCACCGTCACCGCCCGCCGCGTCGCCATCGCCAACCCCGTGCCCCTCAAGTTCAAGAGCGA
>JBGOTH010000223.1:0-5661 GCA_041476345.1 Methylomirabilia bacterium | reverse complement strand
GAGGCGCCCCTCGAGCCACCGCACCGGCCGACCGAAGCGCAGCGCGAGGAACGGAATCAGGACGTCTTCGGGGTAGACGATCAACTTGGCGCCGAATCCGCCGCCCACGTCCGGCGCGACCACGCGCACACGATGGAGCTCGAGCCCCAGCAGCTCGCAGATGAATTGCCGCACCTGGTGCGGAACCTGGGTCGACGCCCAGACCGTGAGCAGTCCCGCCATGGCGTTGTACTCGGCGACGAGGCCACGCGTCTCCATCGGCTGACCACCGGCGCGGCCGATCGTCAGAGTGACGTTCGCGCGACGGGGCGCCGCCCTCAGCGCCGCCCTCACATCGCCGCGCGAGAGTGTCACGCGGCCCGCGAGGTTGTCGGGGACGTCGTCGTGAACGCGCGCAGGTCCTGGCGCGGTCGGATCTTGCACCGAGGGCAGCGGCGCATACGCCACGTCGACGAGCGCGCGCGCGTCCTCGGCCGCGTAGCGATTGTCGGCCAGCACGACCGCGACCGCCTCGCCGACGAAGCGTGCGTGATCACCGGCGAGGAGATGGAAGTTCTTGCCGCGCAATGCCACGTGGGGCGGCACGATGGGCAGCGGGCGCGCGGCCTCGCCGAGATCGGCGAACGTCACCACGCCGGCCACCCCCGGCGCCTTCAGCGCGCGCGTGGTGTCGATCGCGTCGATGCGGGCGTGGGCGTGGGGACTGCGGACGATCGCGGCGTGCAGCATGCCCGGCAGCGCGATGTCGCCGACGTAACGCCCGCGCCCCTGGACCAGGCGCGGATCCTCCTTGCGGAGGAGCCGGTCGCCGATGAACTTCACCGGCGCGCTACACCTTGCCGAGCCGCGGGTGGTCGAAGAGCGGCAAGCGCACGCCGTAGGGCGCCATGCGCTTGCGAATCTTCGTGAGGAACTCCGGGAAGATCGTCATCTCGTCCTCGGGCGTGCTCCCGCCGAGGCCCGCCTCGCAGGAGATGGCGTCCGCCTCGATCTCCGCCGTGCTCGCGCTGCCGCCCTCGATCGCCAGCCAGAGATTGCGATACCCCCGGAATTCGACGTTCTCGATCATCGTCGTGACGGCCGCCTCGATGTTGCGCACGGTCTCGGGCGTGAAGGACGGCGCCCACGCGTCCAGACACTGCCAGCCGAACGCGATGTGCCGGACCTCGTCGCGCAGGATCAGCTCCATCAGCCGGCGCACCGCGGGGTTCGTCGCCTTGTGCACGGTGGCCTTGAACACGTCGATGAGAATCTCCTCCGCCGCGCAGACAAGGCTGGCGAAGATGCCCTCCAGCGAGGTATCGGGATCGAACGCCATACGGCGCACGCCGTGGGTACCGACGGCGCCGGCCGTCGGCGGATTCTGCGGCTGCGGGAAGTAACGGCCCAGGCGCTCGGCCATGAGCCAGGAGGCTTCGGCGTGGCGGCCTTCCTCCATGGTCCGCATGGTGAAGAAGAATTGGAGATCAGGCAGCCGTCGCTCGAGTGAGAAGCGCAGCAGGAGCGCGGGGCTCTCGGAGATGGCGCCGTACTCGCCCCACGTGCGCCGGCTCCAGTACATCTGCGCCGCCAGCAGCTGCTCGGCGCTGTAGCGCTCGGGACGCAGCTCCTCCCACGGGATGTCGGTCTGCGGATCCCACTCGAGCGTCTTCGCGCGCTGCCACAGCTCCCACACGTCCGGCATCGCGGACTGCAGCGGCAGCGGATAACGCTGCTCGAGCACGTAGGCGTGCGTGCGCTCCTTCTCCGTGAGCATGCGACTCTCCTCTATATCGACCCGAGGTCGGGGTGTTCGATGCGTGGCAGCGCGAGCTTCCAGGTCATGAAGCGCTCGCGCACCTGAGCGATCGTGGCGCGGAGCACGCTGCGCTCCTGTGCCGGCGTCGACGCGCCGAGGCCTTGGCGCGCCGTCTCTTCCTCCGCGGCCAGCCACGGCTCGCGGCTCTTCTCGGGCAGCAGCCACGTGTTCCGGTAGCCGGCGAGAATGACGTTGGCCAGCAGGTCACGCACCGTGTCGATGACCGCCTCGCGGCTACGCGCGTCCAACGTCGTGACGCGGCTGCCGAGGAACGCCCACGCGAACGCGACATGGCGCGCCCGGTCGCCGGCGATAAGCCGTAGCGCCGTGCGCACGACCTCGTCGGTCGATTGGTGCAGATGGCTCAGGTAGAGGTTCAGATCGAGCTGGTCGTCGAGCGCTCCCAGCGCCGCGATGTACGCCTCCACAGGGACGTCGGGGTCGAGCGCCGCCTGGGCGAACGGATGGTTGCTCACACGCGCGAGGCCTGCTTCGCCGGGATCGGGCTCGTAGCCGCCGAGGCGCTCGGCCAGCATGTAGCAGACTTCCAGGTGCTTCGCCTCTTCAGCGGGACGAAAAGACAGGAACAGCTTGGCGTCCATGCCGAGCGATCCGGACTCGAGACAGAAGCGGACCAGCAGCGCGGTGCTCTCCGTCAGCCCTGGGTACACGCTCCACGCGCGGCGGCTCCACGTCCGGCGCGCCGCTTCTCGCGTTTCCTTCGTGTAGCGGTCCGGATCGAAGCGATCCCACGCGATGTCCGTCTCCGGATTCCAGTGAAAGCCCTTGGCCTGACCGTACAGCTCGCGGAGGACCGGCACCTCCGGCGCGAACTCGAGCGGGAAGCGCCGCTCGACGAATCGCTTCTCCTGCGCCTGATACGCGCGCAGCAACCGCGCCGCGTGCGGGTCGCTCGTCTCGCTCATCCTCATCCTCCGAGATCGTGCCCTCGCGCTCCAGCGTGATGGTACCCGTCTCCAGCATGGATCACCTCCGGTTCCTTGACCGCAGGCGTCGGACGGCGCAGGATGGCCGCGCCTCATAGGAGGTGAGTTGTGAAGAAAGTCGATCTTGCCATCGGCATCGGCGGTGCGGCGGGTCAGGGCATCGCCACTCCCGGTGACGTCCTGGCGCGGATCTTCGTTCGCCGCGGGCTCCACGTGAACGCCTACAACGCCTACCAGTCCATCATTCGCGGCGGCCACATCTTCCTGACCCTCCGCACGAGCGACCAGCCTGTCCTGAGTCACGGCGACACGCTCGACGTGCTCATGCCGTTGAATCAAGACACGATGAACCGTCACCTGAAGCTGATGCGGGCAGGCTCGGCCGTGCTGTTCAACAGCGACACGATCAAGCCCGGCACGGTTTCCGAGGGCGTGCAGCTCTGTCCGTTTTCCGTCAAAGCCCTGGCGCCGACGATCAGGGGCGATCTCGTTCAGAACACCATCGCGCTGGCCGCCGTCTTGCGCCTGATCAAAGTCGAGTTCGAGATCCTCGAGGAGATCCTGACGCTGCAGTTCAAGCGGAAGGGCGCGGCGGCCGTGGCCGAGAACGTGGGCGTCGCTCGCATGGGCTATGACTACGCCGCCGATCACTTCACGGCGTTTCCATTTTCGCTGCCCGACACGGGCAAGCCCCTGGCGTTCTTCGAGGGCAACCAGGCCCTGGCGATGGGCGGCGCCGCCGCCGGGGTGCGCTTCTACTGCGCCTACCCTATGAGCCCGGCGTCCGGAGTGCTGCACTGGATGGCGCGGCACGCGCGTCAGCTCGGGATCATGGTTCGGCAGGTCGAGGACGAGATCGGCGTGATCAACATGGCGATCGGGGCGGCGCACACGGGCTGCCGCGCCATGTGCGCGACCTCCGGCGGCGGCTTCGCCCTCATGACCGAAGCGCTGGGCGCAGCCGCCATGATGGAGATCCCCGTCGTCTGCATCAACGTCCAGCGCGCGGGACCGGCCACGGGCGTGCCCACCAAGACCGAACAGGGCGATCTCTGGCAAGTCCTGGGCGCCGGCCAGGGAGACTATCCCCGGATCATCGTCGCACCGACGAACATCGTCGATTGCTTCAAGCTCGTCCCGCAGCTCTTCAACCTGGTCGACAAGTTCCAGTGTCCGGGCATCATCCTCTCCGATCTGCTGCTGTCCGAAGGCCGGTCGAGCATCGATCCGGCGGAGCTGGATTTCAACGTGCCGATCGACCGCGGCGACGTCGTCGGCCTCAACGGCGACGGGCCGCCGGCAAACGGCGGCTTCAAGCGCTACCTCATCACCGAGAGCGGCATCTCGCCGCGAGCGCTGCCGGGAACCCCGGGATACACCCACGTCGTGGCCACCGACGAGCACGACGAGGACGGCGTGCTGATCAGCGACGAATTCACGGACCCCCACAAACGGCGGGCGATTCACGAGAAACGGATGCGCAAGATGGACGGGATCCTTCCGCTCCTCGCGCCGCCGGAGCTTCATGGGCCCGCGGACGCTCGCGTCACGCTGCTGGGCTGGGGTTCCACCGACGGCGTCATTCGCGAAGCCCTGCTACAGCTCGCGGATGCCGGTATCGCGGCCAACCATCTCCAGGTCAAATGGCTGGTCCCGCTTCATGCCGACGCGATCCTCGCGATTCTGTCCAAGTGTGCCAAGGTCATCATCGTCGAGAACAACTACAGCGGGCAGTTCGCGCGCTACCTGAGAGCGGAAACCGGATTCGCCGCCGCCGGTCACATCCGGAAATACGATGGCGAGCCGTTCATGCCGCACCACATCGTGGATGGGGTCAACGCCATCCTGGCGGGCGCGACCAAACCCTACGTGCCCGTGCACGAGATTCAGGTGTAAGGGAGGCGGTCATGGCGATCGTTGAGACGGCAGCGCCCGTCAAGGTGACGGTCAGGGATCTCAAGGGCAAGGTGGATCCGGACTGGTGCCCGGGGTGCGGCGACTTCGGCGTGCTCGCGGGGCTGAAGCAGGCGCTCGCGGAGCTGGGGCTCCCACCGCATCAGGTCATGACCATCAGCGGCATCGGCTGCTCGTCGAACCTGCCCGGCTATCTCAGCACCTATGGCATGCACACCCTGCACGGCCGTGCCGTGGCGGTGGCCACGGGAGCCCAGCTGGCCAATCACGAGCTGAAGATCGTCGTCACGGGCGGAGACGGTGACGGCTACGGCATCGGCGGCAATCACTTCGTTCACGCCATGCGCCGCAATGTCGACCTGACCTATATCGTCATGAACAATCAGGTCTATGGATTGACGACGGGACAGCTCTCCCCCACCAGCGTCAAAGGGATGAGCACCAAGAGCACACCCTTCGGCAGCGTCGAGAACCCCGTCAACCCGATCGCCCTCGCCATCGCGGTCGGGGCGACGTACGTCGCTCGCGGATTCACCGGTCAGCAGAAGCACCTGGTCGAGCTGATCAAAGGGGGCCTGCAGCACAAAGGCTTCGCCCTGATCGACACCTTCAGTCCCTGCGTGACGTACAACCACGACAATTCGCATGATTTCTTCAAGCAGCGGACTCGCAAGCTGGACGAGATGGGCCATGATCCGACCGACTTCCACGCCGCCATGGAGAAGGGACGCATGTGGGGCGACGTCATTCCGATCGGCCTGTTCTGGAAGCGCGATGATCTCCCGGCACTCGATCAGCTCGAACCGGTCCTGGAGGAAGGCGGCCCGCTGGCGCGCCGGCACCTGGGTGTCAGCCCGGAGATGGCGCGATCGCTCGTCAAGGAGCTGATGTAGCCTTCGCGCGACCGAGATTCTCCGTCGACACCCTCAAGATCGGAAAAATTATTACACAGTTGTGATAATCTGACCCTGCCATGGGGGCCTCCGATCTTCGGGCTGCACG
>JBGOTH010000222.1:0-5676 GCA_041476345.1 Methylomirabilia bacterium | reverse complement strand
TCGCGGGTCCCGCTACCTCCTCGCCAACGTCAGCGTCGGCGAGCGCGCCGGTGTCGACGAGTGGGCGACAGGGACGAAGGAGTTCGGCGGGAAGGAAGGCACGTGGCGGGACGCGGAGGACGGACGGCTCGAGGGCAATCCAATCGCGAGGGCTCCGTCGATTCCACCGTCGCCGTGACCTTGTCGTTGGGAGCGGGGGAGGAGGGACGCTTCTTCTACTGGCTGGCGGCGGGAACGAGCTATCGCGAGGTCAAGGTGATCGACGCGGTCGTCCGCGACAAGGGTCCGGCTGCCTTGCTGCATCGGACGGCCCATTATTGGCGGGCGTGGCTGGCGAAGAGCTCGCCCGCGCGGCGCCCTCGGGGGTGCTACCCGAACAAGTGGATCCCTTCGACGGAACGGCGCGCTCGGTGGCGCCGCTCACGTGGAGCCACGCCGAGTTCGTATTCACCGCCCGACGCTTCGTCGAGCGGCGCGCCGAAGTCATCGGGCCGCCCGAGATGCCTGACCACCAGGAGCAGGGCGCATGGGCCAAACAGTGATCAAGGACCCCGTCTGTGGAATGCGGATGCCACCCGACGAGGCGGTGCACTCCTCCGAGTACGCCGGAGCCGTATACCGATTCTGCTCGGCAAGTTCGCCGGAAGGCCGGCAGTCTCGTGACAGCCCGTGGCTAAGCCGGCGCTGGTGTCCGTTCTCGTCGAGCATGGTGGCCGGCGTGCACCGCAGTCATAGCGAGAGGGGATCGAGAATGGCCGACGCAACGCCGGAGACGAATGGATGGTTCAGATCGCGGTCTCTTCTCGTGCTGATCGCGTTTCTCGCGATCGCGGCATTCTTCGTCGTCACGGAACATACCGCGCACGTCCTCGGCATCCTGCCGTACCTGCTCCTGCTGGCGTGCCCGCTCATCCACCTGTTTCACGGCGGCCACAGGCACGGCGGCCACGATGAGCACACGCCGCCGCGCGCGGATGGGGACCGCCGATGACGCACGGGGCGCCGGCGTACGGCCTATGGTCGCTGGTCGTGATCAACGTCGCCGTGTTCGGCATCTTCGCGTACAGTTTCGTCCGCCCGCGGACGGCGCGCGACTGGCGCTCGTTCGGAGCCTTCACGGGATTCCTCGTCGCGCTGTTCGCGGAGATGTACGGCTTCCCGCTGACGATCTATCTACTCTCCGGCTGGCTCCAGCGCCGCTATCCGGGGCTCGATCTCCTGTCCCACGACGCTGGGCACCTCTGGCAAACCGTGCTCGGATGGCACGGCAACCCGCACCTGAACCCGTTGCACCTGTTCAGCAGCGCGCTCATCGCCGGGGGATTCATCCTGCTTGCGCGGTCATGGCCGGTGCTCTACGCGGCGCAGCTCCTCCGCGAGCTCGCGACGACCGGCCCGTACGCGTACGTCAGGCACCCGCAGTACGCGGCGTTCATCGTCATCATGCTGGGGTTCCTGCTCGAGTGGCCGACGCTGCTCACGCTCGCGATGTTCCCCGTGCTCGCGTGGACGTACGTGCGGCTGGCGCGACGTGAGGAACGTGATGTCCGCCGGGAATTCGGCGCCGACTACGATCGGTACGCCGCGACGACGCCGCGGTTCGTGCCGCGTCTCGGCCGCACGCGATTGCCGAACGCGCCGGCTCCGGGCGAAAGCCCCCGATGAGCCCGGCTCTGGCTCGCGTGGCGTGCGCGCTCGCGCTGCTGTCGCTCGCGGGCTGCGCCACGGTCCAGCCGGACGCGCGTTTCTCCGATGTCCAGCGGACGGTAGAGGCGCGCCTCGGACGGCAAATCATATGGAACCCGACGGCGCGGAGCGGCACGGACAGCCGTCTCGCTCCGACGCTTGCGCAGCCGCTCAGCGCGGACGGCGCCGTGCAGCTCGCGCTGCTGAACAGCAGTGCGCTGCAGGCGATCTTCGAAGAGCTCGGGGTGGCCCAGGCGGACTTCGTGCAAGCGGGCTTGATTCGGAACCCCGACATCGCGGGCTTCTTCCGTGTACCCGACCGGCCTCCGTTGGGCCTCAACTGGAACGTCGGTGTCGACTTCTGGCCGCTCGACATCTTCCTGGTTCCGCTGCGTACCCGGCTGTCGGGGGCAGCGCTCGACGCGGCCGAGCGCCGCGTCAGCAGCGCGGTGCTCGACGTCGCTGCCCAGACGCGCGCCGCGTACTACGCTGCGTGGAGCGACGAGCGGGCGCTCGAGCCGCAGCGCGACGTCGCCGAGGTCGCAGCGATTGCCGCGGAGCTTGCGGATCGCCAGCGCGCCGCGGGCCACGTCGACGAGCTGCGCGCGGCGACGGAGCGGGTGATCTCTCAGCAGGCCAGCCTCGCGCTCGTCCAGGCTGAGGGCGCGGCGCGCGTGAGTCGTGAGCGTCTGCGCCGTGCGCTCGGCCTCGGCGCATCGGACGTCGCCTGGTCCATCCCGGCCGAACAGCCGATCCCCGGGGACGACGCGCCGAACGCCGACGACCTCGTGCGCGTGGCGCTGGCGCAGCGGCTCGATCTCGCTGCCGCGAAGAAGGACATCGAGCGCGTCGAGTACGCCCTCGACCTCACGCGAAAATGGTGGCTCGCGCCGGTGCGCATCGGCGTCGAGACCGAGAAGGGATCGGGCGGCCAGGTGCAGACCGGCCCGCACTTCCAGTTCGAAGTCCCCGTGTTCGATCAGAAGCAGGCGCAGATCGCGCGACAGGAGGCGCTCATCCGGCAGGCGCGCCAGCGTGTCGCGGATCTCGAGGGTCAAATCCGGATGGACGTGCGAATCGCGGTGGACCGCCTGCGCACGGCGCGCGAGATCGCGCGCTACTACACGGAAACCGTCGTTCCCCTCCGCACGCGGGTGACGGCGATGACCGAACAGCGGTACCAGAGCATGTTCCTCGGTGTGTTCGAGACGCTCACCGCGAAGTCGGAAGAAGCAGCCGCGCGGATCGCCGCGGCGCGCGCCATCCGCGATTTCTGGATCGCACGGGCGGACGTCGAGCGCGCGATCGCCGGCCGGCTCCCGCAAGGAGTCACCCGATGACGATCAGTCGACGACACCTGTTGCTGTCCGCCGTCGCCCTGGCAGCGTCACGGCCGATCGTCGCCACCGCGCAGACCGACCACAGCGCGCATGGCGCGCCGCCCGCGGCGCCACGACCGTCGACACCCGTGCCTGCGGCGCCTCCGCCATCGCCGCGCTCGGACCCGCGCTACACGCCGGTGGTCTTTCCCGATTCGCGGACGCTGCCGTGGGAGATGGACAACGGCGTCAAGGTCTTCCGCCTCGTCGCGGAGCCGGTACGCCGGCAATTCGCGCCCGGACTCGACGTGAACTGCTGGGGTTACAACGGTGAAACGCCGGGGCCCGCGATCGAAGCCGTCGAGGGCGATCGTGTCCGGATCCTCGTCACGAACAATTTGTCGGCGAGCACGACGGTCCACTGGCACGGCCTCTTCCTCCCCAACGGCATGGACGGGATCGGCGGCCTGACCCAGCCGAAGATCAAGCCGGGGCAGACGTTCCGCTACGAGTTCACGCTGCGCAACCACGGCACGTTCATGTACCACCCGCACTTCGACGAAATGTTTCAGATGGCGCTCGGGATGATGGGCTTCTTCGTCGTGCATCCGAAGACGTCGCGCGCGCCGCGGGTGGACCGCGATTTCGGGATCATGCTTCACGAGTGGCTGCTCGTGCCGGGGGCATCGACGCCCGATCCGACCGAGATGACCAACTTCAACCTCTTCACGTACAACAGTCGGGTCTTCCCCGGGACGGCGCCGCTCGTCGTGCGCCAGGGGCAGCGCGCGCGAATCCGCCTCGCCAATCTCAGCGTCAGCAATTCACACCCGATTCACCTGCACGGCTTCGCCTTCAAGGTCACGGGGACGGACGGCGGTCCCATCCCGGAAGCGGCGCAGTGGCCCGAAGTGACGGTCAGCGTCCCGACGGGATCGTCGCGCGACATCGAGTTCGTCGCGGACGCCGAGGGCGACTGGGGCCTGCACTGCCACAAGGTCCACCATCTGATGAACGGCATGGGGCACAACCTGCCGATCACGCTCGGCGTGAAGACGGAGGATCTCGACGCCAGGATCCGGAAGCACTTTCCGAACTACATGCCGATGGGCTCGAGCATGGCCGAGATGATGGAGATGGGCCGACCCGCGAACACCATCGCCAGCCGTGTCGACGGCCCGTTCGGCGACACCGACGCGGGCGGCATGTTCACGGTCCTCAAGGTGCGCGCGGGGATCACGAGCTACGACGACCCGGGCTGGTACAAGCATCCGCCCGGCACGGTCGCGGAGGCCGTGTGATCGCACGACATCATGAAGGCGTACGACACGTTTGGAAACGCGGCAAAAGAGGACGCACTCGAATGGCGGGCCTTGTTGATGAGATAGAGGAAGGGGGTGTGGTGACGATCGACGTGGCGTGACAGATGTTCTGCTGTGACCCAAGACGGGCGATTGGAGGCAGGCAATGATGCAGCGGATGAGGATTTTCGCGGTGGTGATGCTCGTAGTCGCCCTGGCGACGACGGTGGGCTACGCGCAGGGCGGAGCCATAACCCCTGAGCAGACGAAGACGATGAGCGAGCAGATGAAGACGATGAGCGACCTGATGAAGAGCGGGAAGATGACCCCCGACCAGATGAAGATGATGGCTGAGCACATGCAAATGATGGCCGATCGGATGAAGGATGGCCAGATGGCCCCTGACCAGATGAACATGATGAAGGACCACATGAAGATGATGAAGGGCGGGATGAAGGGCGGGATGAAGGGCAAGATGGAGTAGTCCGCCTGAGACAAATTGCGATGACCCCTCGATGGGCGATCTCCGGTCGTCCTTCGGGGGGTCGGCGCAAATCTAGAGGAGGCCAGCCGTGACGATCACGAAGGATTCTGTGTACTACGAGAAAGACCCCGCGAAGTACGTGACGGCCTGACGAGGAGCGCATGACGCCGCGAAGGAGAGAAGTCTCACGAGGCACTGTGTGGCGACGAGCGATGCGATACGCGTCGCTCGTCATGCTGACCGTCATCATCGTTGCGAGTGCGCCACGCACGAGCCCAGGCGACGAGCACGCGGGCCATCACCCTGGCGCCGCGGCGCCGGCACCGGGTGTGGCGGCACCGGGTCCCGCGGCGACGAGTCCTGCGGGCGGCATGGCCGGTATGGAGGGCGGCGGCATGATGGGCGGTATGGGGGGAGGCGCGACTCCGATCTATCCCTCGTTGATGACGCTTCCGGCGCTCACGCCGGAGAGACGCGCCGAGATCGATGCGTTGGCGAGCCAGCAGATCAACGAAGGCATGGCGCGCCTCCGCGAAGGCTCCGAGTCGCTCACCCGCGCGACGCAAGCCGGCGACCACTTGGTCATGCAGCAATCTGTCGGCATGATGCGTGAGGGCCTCGCCGAGCTCGAGGCGGGCATCGCGGCTCGGCGGGTCCTGTCCGAAGGCAAAGCACCGCGCAACCTCGCCCTCGACTGGTTCAAGCGCGAGATGAACCTCGCGTCTCCCATCCCGCGCGACGAGCCACGCGCGCTCCTCGGCGTCACGCCATTTCACCTCTTCACGATGGGGCTGCTCATCGCGTTCGCGTTCGCGATGGTCGTCATGTACTTCTTCAAGATGCGCCGCGCCGCGGCCCTCTTTGGACGTCTCGATCCCGGCTCGGG
>JBGOTH010000221.1:0-5686 GCA_041476345.1 Methylomirabilia bacterium | reverse complement strand
GGCCAGCGCGCGGGCAGTCGTGAAGCCCGTCAGTGACGCCGCGCGCATAGAGCGCGTCGAACGGATCGTGGGAGGAGTCGGTCGGTCCCACCGGTCTATCGCGTCACGTCACGGCTTGCAGACACGGAAGCTCGCGTAGTCGCCCTGGGCGCTGCTCGCCGTGTCGTCCGAGTCGGTGAGCACGGCAATCCCGGCCGGTTTCGGGACCGCCAGCTCCCCGAAGTACTTTCGGTAGTCCTCGAGGACGTTCACCCGCTCCTCGACCCACTCGCCCTTGCCCGAGGTCCCGCTCCTGATGACGAGGGCCTGGGTGAGTCCCCCGCTCGAGGTCAGGTGAGTGCCCGCCGGCACCGCCGCGCTCCAGATGTACTTCATCGACTTGACCGACCAGGCGGTGTGCGGAAACACGGCGTAGACGGCGAGCGCGCTGTCATTCTTCGTGGTCCGCTCATCCGCCCCTCTCGGAAACTCCTGCGGCCGCCAGCTCCACGCGAGCACGGGATACTCTTTCAGATGCCACTCGAACGGTTTCCCCGCCTGCACCCCGACATCTTTCGCATCCGCCCGTAACACCCGTTTCCCGCCTTCCTCGGCAACCTTGTAGACGTCGTTGGCGACGTCCTTCCGCGCCTTCCACCCGACAGGAAACTCCCCGACGACAGATTTCGAAAAGTCATCGACGACGACACACTGATCCTGGGCGGTGGATTGAGCGACGGTGCCGCCGAAGAAGAGCGCGAGCCCGAGCGGAACCCAGCGGACCGATGCGACGAGCGAAGCGAGGCGCGAGGCCATGAAGCCGCTCGGTGCAAGCTGAACACCACGCACTTCAAGCCGGGGGTGGCAGTTGCTGCGCGCCGGCCCTGCCGGCCGCGCACTCCGAGAACGGCTTGCCGGGCCGACGAGAAGGGTCCAGATGCGAGGCGCCGAGGAGGGCCGACTGAGGCGTACTCCTGTACGCCGCAGGGAGTGCCCGACGAGGCAACGAAGCAGATGGGCCGTTATCGCCGGCCCCGGAGCACTCCGGCGGCGTCGAAGGGTAGCGGGGTGGGGTCGCCGAGGGGGGTGAGGTCGCCGCGCTTGGCGACCTCGGGAAGGTAGGCTTCCGAGACCTCGATCTCCCCGAGCATCAGCGTGTTCTTGATGCGAATCACGCGCGCCTTCTCGGGCGGCGTGAGCCCGATGCAGGACAGCGCGGTCTCGATCGCTTCCCGATCCGTGTCGTAGGTGGCGGGGATCTTGGCGCCGTTCGGCGTACAGGCGGTGATGCAGTTGATGAGCGTCGGCTTCATGTCGATCTTGTCGACGAGCCTCCGCGTCGCGAAGTCGGCGTTGCCGATGCCGGTGGCGTTGCCGTAGCTCTCCTCGGTGAGATCGAGCGCGACGATCCAGAGGATCTTCGGGTCGGCGGGAAACGGCTCGTGCGGGTTGGACGGCCGGCCGATGACGTTCGTGTCCATCCCGGCGCCCGAGATGTTCTTGCCGATCTGCTCGACGATGAGCACGTCGATCGGCGAGAACGGCAGCCGCGCCATCCACTCCCGCGCGTCCTTCAGCAAGCGGCGCTCCCCTTGCTCCAGCTCGGCCGCGTTGAACGCCTCGATGCGCGCGGTCTCGTCGTAGCCGTTCTCGACGATTCCGAGCCCGAAGCCGATCTTCGCCTTCGCGAGCATCTCCCGCCCGACGGAGGTGATGACCGTCTCGTAGCCGTGATGGATGTTGGTGCGGTGGTACTGGACGGCGCCCTGATACTTGCCGAGCCCGATCGTCATCATCTTGAAGAGGCCGGACTCGATGGATCCCTTGAAGTCCGTGTGCGGCTTCACGCGGTTCACCACGCCGATCCAGTCCGCCTCCGCCGCGAAGCGATCGAGCCATACCGGGAGCCCGAACGCCTCGCCGATCTGGACGACGTCCATGGTCGCGCGCACCGGGCAGCCCATCGTAGCCTCGGTGATGCCGTAGTGGGCGAGGACGTCCAGCTGACCGTCCGCGGTGCCACCGCCGTGGCTGCCCATGGCGGGAAAGACGAACGGGCGCGCGCCGAGGTCCAGGAGATGGCGGACGGTGGCGCGGACGATGACGTCGATGTTGGCGATGCCCCGGCTGCCCGCGCCCACGGCGACCGAGTCCCCACGCTTCACGGGCAGGCTCCCTCTGGCGAGGGCGTCGACGACGGTGCGCGGGATGTCCGCCACACGGGGCCGGGCGAACGTCTGACGGACGCGAACCATGCGGGGAAACGCCATGCGAAGGGCCTCCTGGAGTGCTTCACAGATAGCACGAAAGCTGTGATAAAGTCCTGCGACAATGCGCGTCTTTCTCGTCGTACTCATCCTTGTCCTGGGCGGCTGCGCGTGGCTTCGCCCGAGCCCGACGCCGATCCTTCCCGCAGAAGAGCTGTATCAGATCGGCGAGAACGAGATCGCGAAGCGTCGCTACGAGGACGCGCGCAAGAGCCTGCGGCGCATCGTGGAGCGCCATCCCAACTCGTCCTACACCCCCCGCGCGCGCTTTCTCATGGGCGAGTCGTACTATCGCGAAGGCGAGTTCGACAAGGGGATCCGCGAGTTCGAGACCTTCATCTCGTTCTATCCGCGCCATCAGATCGCCGATCTCGTGCAGTACCGCCTGTCGATGAGTTATTACGATCAGATCAAGCCGATCGAGCAGGATCAGACGCTGGCCGGCAAAGCGCTCGATCAGTTCAAGAAGCTCGTGAAGGAATATCCGGAGAGCCGCTACGCGACCGACGCGCTCGGCAAGATCGACATCTGCCGCGGCCGTCTCGCGCAGAAGGAAGTGTGGATCGCGGCTTACTACACGAACCAGGGCAACACGATCGGCGCCCGGCAGCGCCTGGAGAAGGTCCTGAAGGAGTATGGGCGTACGCTGGTCGTCCCCGAGGCGTTGTTCCTCCTCGCGGAGATCAATGCGCGGGAAGGCAAGAACGACGAGGCGACGACCCTGTTGCGCCGCCTCGAGAGCGAGTACGGCTACACGGACTTCGGCCGGCGCGCGGCCGTCCGCCTGCGCGCCCAGAGCAGTGCGAGATGAGGGGAGGCGCTTGCTGATGCACGCGGTCGTCGATTTCCGCTCCGACACGCTGACGCTCCCCACTCCCGCCATGCGTGAGGCGATGGCCCGCGCCGAAGTCGGCGACGACGTGTGGGAAGAGGATCCGACCGTCAAGCGGCTCGAGGCGATGGCGGCGGAGAGGCTGGGCAAGGACGCCGGGCTCTACGTGAGCTCCGGCACACAGGGCAACCTCGTCTCCCTCTGCGCGCAGACCCAGCCCGGCCAGGAAGTCATCCTCGACCTCGACTCGCACATCTTCAACTATGAAGTCGCCGGGGGGGCGCGCATCGGCGGCGTGCAGATGCATCCCGTGAAGACGGCACGCGGCTTCCTCCACCCGGACCAGGTGCGCGAGGCCCTCCGCCCCGCGAACATCCATCTGCCGCAGACCGCGCTCGTGTGCCTCGAGAACACGCACAACCGGCACGGCGGTACCTGCTGCACGCCCGAGGAGATCGTCGCGGTCGCCGCCGTCGCGCACGGCGCGGGCGTCTCCGTGCACCTCGACGGCGCGCGGCTCTTCAACGCGGCCGTGGCGCTCAAGCGGGATCCCGCCGAGTTCGCGCGGCCGGTCGACTCGGTGACGTTCTGCGTGTCCAAAGGCCTCGGCGCCCCCGTGGGCTCGGTCATCTGCGGCACGCGGGACTTCATCGGGCGCGCCAGGCGGTTCCGAAAGATGTTCGGGGGCGGCATGCGGCAGGCCGGCATCATCGCCGCCGCCGGCATCGTGGCGCTCGACACGATGGTGGATCGCCTCGCGGAGGATCACGTCAACGCGCGCACGCTGGCCGAGGGCGTGGCGCGGCTGCCGAAGCTCTCCGTCGACCTTGCGAGTGTGCAGACGAACATCGTCATCTTCCATGTGGAGCGGCCGGGGGGCGTGGACGAGCTCGTGCAGGGAGCGGCCACGCGCAACGTCAAGATCCACGGAATCGGTCCCACGTCGATCCGTTGTGTGACCCACAAGGACGTCGACGCCGACGACATCACCCGCGCGCTGGACGTGCTCGCGGAAACCACGTCTCGCTGGTAGGAGGCCTCATGGCCGAACGACTCCTCGAAGTGAAAGGCCTCAAGACGCACTTCTTCACCGACGAAGGAGTCGTCCGCGCGGTGGACGGCGTGGACTTTTACATCGACAAGGGCGAGACGCTGGGCATCGTCGGCGAGTCCGGCTGCGGCAAGAGCGTGACGGCGCTGTCGATCATGCGCCTGATCGCGACGCCGCCGGGCCGCATCGTCGAAGGCTCCATCAACTACAACGGCAAGAACCTGCTCGACCTCAAGCCGGCCCAGATGCGGAAGATCCGCGGCAAAGAGATCTCGATGATCTTCCAGGAGCCCATGACCTCGCTCAACCCGGTGTTCACGTGTGGCGAGCAGATCGCGGAAGCGCTGCGCCTCCACGAAGGGCTGAACCGTCGCGACGCGATGGACAAGACCGTGGACATGCTGAAGCTGGTCCACATCCCCAACGCGGAGCGCCGGGTCAAGGAATATCCGCACCAGCTCTCGGGCGGCATGCGGCAGCGCATCATGATCGCCATGGCGCTGTCCTGCAATCCCAAGCTCCTCATCGCGGACGAGCCCACGACGGCGCTGGACGTCACCATCCAGGCGCAGATCCTCGAGCTCCTGAACGAGTTGAAGTCGAAGCTGGGGATGGCCATCCTGCTCATCACCCACGACATGGGCGTCATCGCGGAAACGGCCCAGCGCGTGGTCGTCATGTACGCCGCCAAGGTGGCGGAGGAGGCGCCGGTCGGCGAGCTCTTCAAGGAGCCGCTGCATCCCTACACTCAGGGTCTCCTGCGCTCCATCCCGCGCATCGACCTCGCCGCCATCAAGAAGACGAAGCTGGAGACCATCCCCGGCACGGTGCCCACGCTGCGTGGGATCGAGAAGCCGGAATGCGGCTTCGCCCCGCGCTGCTCGTTCGCGACCAAGCCGATGCATTGCTTCGAAAACACCCCCCCGCTGAAGGAAGTCAGGCCCGGCCACAAGGTCGCCTGCTTCCTGTACTGAGGGCAGAGCCATGGCGGAACCCCTACTGCGCGTCAAGAACCTCAAGAAGTACTTCCCCATCCGGGGCGGGCTCTTCTCGCGCGAAGTCGCGCGGGTGCACGCCGTGGACGACGTCACGTTCGACATGCAGCCGGGCGAGACGCTCGGGCTCGTGGGCGAGTCGGGCTGCGGCAAGTCCACGACCGGCCGCTCGATCCTGCGCCTGATCGAGCCCACCTCGGGCGAGGTGTGGTTCGACGGCAAGAACGTCACGACGCTCGACAAGCGATCGCTGCGGCATCTCCGGAAGGAGATGCAGATCATCTTCCAGGACCCGTATGCCTCGCTCAATCCGCGCATGACCGTCGGCTCGATCATCGGCGAGGCCCTCGTCATTCATAAGCTCGCCAAGAATCGGCGCGAGCGGGAGGCGCGGGTCGTCGAGCTCTTGGAAACGGTCGGTCTCAGCGCCGATCACCTGCGCCGGTATCCTCACGAGTTCTCGGGCGGCCAGCGCCAGCGCATCGGGATCGCCCGCGCGCTCGCCGTCAGCCCCAAGCTCATCGTGGCCGACGAGCCCGTGTCGGCGCTGGACGTGTCGGTG
>JBGOTH010000220.1:0-5708 GCA_041476345.1 Methylomirabilia bacterium | reverse complement strand
CGAAGCTGGGCCCGGATTGTTCGGTGATGCCGGCCGCGTCACGCGGCGAGATCGGCGAGGCGCACGACGAGAGCAGGAGGGCTGCCCCGACCAGAGTCAGGCGCCGACCGCGGTTCCCCGTCATGAGAGCTCCTTCAGGCGCGGCAGCACGTCCTTCGAGAACAGCGTGAGTCCTTTGGTCGCTTCCTCGTGCGTCATGAAGCCCGAGCGGCTCGCGAGGACGAGATGCTCGAAGGGCCCGACTTTCTCGCGGTGCTCCATGATCTGCCGATACACGGTGTCCGGGTTGCCGGCAAACATGAGGCCCTTCGCGATCGCCTGCTCGGCGGTGAGCCCCATCAGCGCCGCGGCGGGGCGCGCGACGAGCGGAGCGCCGGGCCGCGGTTTCGTGCGATAGAGGCCGGGCGCGGCCTCGGGCTTCATCGCGCCGGGCAGGAACTTGCCGTACTGCGGGGCGGATTTCAACCCGGTGTTGAGAAACCAGAGCAGCTTGCTGCCGACGCGAATCGCTTCCTCGTCGGTGTCTCCGGTGTAGACGAACGCCGTGTGCCCGAAGCGATCGGGCCCCGGCGCCGGCAGCCCCGCGTCGGCGCGAGCCTGGCGATACGACGCCCACGCGCGCTGCGTCTCCTCGATGCTGCGGAACACCATCACGTTGACGATGCCGCGTCGCCCGAGCTCGGCCGAGGTCGTCGGATCGCCGGTGGCCGCCCACAGCGGCGGGTGCGGCTGCTGCCACGGCCCCGGCCAGATGTTGACGTGGCGGTGCGTGAAGTACTTGCCCTCCCAGCTGAACGGCCCCTCGCGATGCGAGAGCGTCTTGATGATGAGGTCGATCGCCTCCCAGAAGCGGTCCACGATGCCGATCGGGTTGGCGTTGCCGGAGGCCATCTCGGTGCCGCCCGACTTCACGAAGCCGATGTCGAGCCGCCCGCGGCACATCACGTCCGCGGCCGCGTACTCCTCGGCCACGCGCACCGGATCCTTGCGAACGGTGATGAGCGTGCCGAGGCTCAGGATCCGCACCTTCTTCGTCTGGCGCGCCAACACGCCGAGCATCAGTGGGCTCGCGCCGAACAGGCAGTTGATGCCCGCGTGATGCTCGTTGGAGACGACGTTGATGCCGAGGTCGTCGCAGAGCAGGTACTCGTCGAGCGCCTCCTCGACGAGGTCGGCGGCGACTTTCGGATCGCAGAGCCGGTTGGGCAGGCTCGCGCGGACGGAGTCGGCCGTCTCGAGCACGTGCGACGGCACGAAGGGGTACGGACTTTCGTTCAGGTACCAGGCCTGCATGCTCACTCCTTCAAGAACGCGACGACGCGCGCGACGAAGGTCTCCGGCTGCTCGATCTCCGGGTGATGCCCGGCGGCGCCGATCGCCTCGAAGCGCGCGCCGGGGATGAGCGCACTGTACGCGCGACCGTAGGCCTCCGTCACGACCCCGTCGCTCGCCCCCCACAGCACGAGCGTCGGGACCCGGACGCGGCGGAGCCACCGCGGGAGCTGCGGATTGTACATGTACGGGTGCCACGCGTAGAGGCAGAGCGCGTCGCGGTTGCGCGCGTGCGCGACCAGCGCGTCGTCCTCCATCGCGTCGTAGTCGGCGGCGAAGCGGTCGGGGTCGTGCCAGCGCCGCCGCCTCACATCATCCGGCGAGGCGTTGAAGAGGTCGAGGACGTCCGGGGTTTCGCGATCGCCCACCTTGATCCCCACGGCGTCCACGAGCACGAGCTTCGCGACGCGCGGCGTGTACGTCGCCACGATCTCGGCGGCGAGCCAGCCGCCGAAGGACAGTCCCATCAGCGTGACCCTGTCCGCCGGCAGCCGCGCGAGCAGGTCGAGATAGAGGTGGACGAGGTCGTACACCGTGTCGAAGTCGTCGGGGCGCTTCGAATGCCCGAAGCCCGGATGCGTGGGCGCGATGACTTCGACGTGCCCGGCCAGGCCCGCGAGAAACGGCGCGTTCGGGTCGACCGGCGCCAGGCCGTGGAGCAGGAGCACGGGCCGGCCCGCGCCTCGACGGAGGATCTCGAGGTCGACGCTCATCAATAAATCCCGAGATGCTGCCGCAGATCCACACCGCTCTGGCGCAGCTCGGCGGCCGAGGCGTCCACGACGACGCGGCCGCTGTTGAGGATGACGACCTCGTCGGCGACGTCGAACACCAGCTTCGCGTTCTGCTCGACGAGAAGGATCGAGAGCCCCTGCGCCTTGAGCCGCCGGATCGTCGCCATCACCTCGGCGACGATCTGCGGCGCCAGGCCTTCCGAGGGCTCGTCCATCAGCAGCACACGCGGATTCGACATCAACGCGCGCCCGATCGCCAGCATTTGTTGCTCGCCGCCGGAGAGCGAGCCCGCGAACTGATGCTGGCGCTCGTGCAGGCGCGGGAACAGCTCCGTGACGGTGGCGAGCGTCCACAAGGCCGGCACGCCGGCCCGCGGCTTCCGCGCGGCGACCATCAGGTTCTCGCGCACCGTGAGGCTTCGAAAGACGCGGCGACCCTGCGGGACGAGCGCCACGCCCTGCGCCGCGATCGTCTCGGGTGCGCGTCCGGTCACGGCGTGCCCGAACACCGCGACGGCGCCGTGGCGCGGCGGGAGCAGGCCGACCGTCACGCTCATCGCCGTCGACTTACCGGCGCCGTTGCGCCCGAGGAGGCCGAGGAGCCGCCCCTCGCCGAGTCGCAGCGACACGCGGTGCAGCACGTGGCTGTCGCCGTAGAAGGCGTCGACATCGGCGAGCGTGAGCGCGTCAGTCGGCAAAGTAGATCTCTTTCGTGCGCGGGTGCGCGACCACCTCGGCGCGCGTTCCCTCGACCACCACTTCCCCGAAATGCAGCACGGTGATCCGCTCCGCGAAATCGAGCGCCGTGTCCATGTCGTGCTCGATCATGACGACGGTCACGTCGCGCGGGATGCCGGTGACGAGCCTGAGCACGTCGCGGCGCTCTTCGATGGACAGCCCGGCGAACGGCTCGTCCAGCAGCAGCACCCGCGGGCTCTGGGCGAGCGCCATCGCGATCTCGACGCGGCGGCGCTCGCCGTATGACGTCTGCGCGAGCGGCCGCTCCGCGAGGTGATCCAGGCCGACTTTCGCGAGGACATCACGGGCGCGGTCGATGAGGCCCTTCTGGCGATCGAGGCGCACGAACGGATTCCAACGAAGCCGCGTGCGCCCCAGCAGCGAGAGCGTCACATTGCGCAGCAGCGTGTCGTGCGGGAACAACGTGATGATCTGGTACGTGCGGCCGATCCCCAGATGGACGCGCCGGCGGCCCGGGACGCGCGTGATGTCGTCGCCGAACAGCGTGATCGCGCCGCCGTCGGGGCGCAGCTCACCGGTGATCAGGTTGAAGAGCGTCGTCTTGCCGGCGCCGTTGGGCCCGATGATGAGACGCCGCTCCCCGGGCTCGACGGTCAGATCCACCGAGGACGTCACGCGAAGCCCCCCGAATCGCTTCTCGAGACCGCGCACGGCGAGTGCCGTCACCGTCCGCGCCCCCACCGCCACACGCGGACGGTCCCCGGCACCAGCCCCTCCGGCATGAACACGACGATGGCCACGAAGATCGCCCCGAGCACGAAGTTCCAGCGCTCGATGTAGGCGCTCGCCACGTTCTTGATCACGACGACGAGCGCGGCGCCGACGATCGGGCCCAGCAGCGTGCCGGTGCCGCCGGAGATCACCATCAACAACGCCTCGGCGGATGCCGTCAACGCCACGGCCTGCGGGCTCACGAACTGGTTGTAATAGAGATAGAGCAGGCTCGCCACCCCGCTCCAGAACCCCGAGAAGAGGAACGCGACGAAGCGGATCATCCACACGTGATATCCGAGCGCGTTCATGCGCCGCGGCTGATCGCGCGTGCCGCGCACGGCGGCGCCGAAGGGCGACGCGACGAAGGCGGCCATCGAGGCGATCGCGGCGAGGAACACGACGAACGTCGCCCAGTAGAAGCTCCGCGGCGCGGTCAGCGCGAGCCCGAACGGGCTGGGCCGCCCGGCGATCGAGATCCCGTTGTCGCCGTTGGTGAGGCTGATCCAGCGATAGGCGACGCCCCACACGATCTGGCCGAGCGCCACCGTGATCATGACGAACCCGAGGCCGGTGCCGCGCAGCGCGAGCACCGCGAACGCCGCGGCGGCGACGACGGTCGTCGCCAGCGCCGCGGCGGCGACGGTGACGTGCCCCCCGCCGGCGCCCAGGATCTTCGCCGCGGTGTAGGCGGCGATGCCGAAGAGTCCCGCGTGGCCGAGCGAGACGAGACCGGCGTACCCCGCGAGCACGTTCACGCCGAGGGCGAAGATCGCGTAGAGGAGGATCTGGCTCGCGATGTTGACGTAGAACGTGCCGCTGACCCACAGCGGCACCGTGGCCAGGATCGCGAGTACCGCCGCAAGCGCCCAGCGCTTCACGCGGCCAGCCGTCCGAAGAGCCCCTGCGGCCGCACGACGAGCACGATCAGCATCGGCAGGAAGAGCACGACGTAGGCGAGCTCGGGGAACATCGCCTGCCCGAAGTTGTAGAGAAAGCCCACGATGAAGCTGCCGACGAGCGAGCCGAGCAGGCTGCCACTGCCGCCGAGGATCACGACCACGAGCGCCAGCGGGAGCATCTCCCCGTCGAGCCCGGGATAGACGGAGAGGATCGGCCCGCCGATCACGCCGGCGAAGCCCGCGAGCCACGCGCCGAGGCAGAAGACGATCGTGAACAGCCGCGACACGCGAATGCCGACGACGCGCGCCATCGCGGGATCGTCGACGCCGGCACGGATCATCGCCCCGAGCCGCGTGCGCTCGAGCAGCGCCCACAAGCCGGCCGCGAAGATCACGGCGATCAGGCTGATGGCGAGGCGATACGTAGGAAAGCCGCGGCCCATCAGCGACGTCGCGCCGCGGAGCGCGGCCGGCGTGTCGATGCGGATCGGATCGCCCGTCCAGACCATCAAGCACACATCGGCGACCATGAACGACAGGCCGAGCGTGACCAGCACCTGCGCCAGCTCGGCGCCGGCCAGCCGGCGAAGGATGAATCGCTCGACGATCCCGCCGAACACCGCGACCCCGAGCCCGCTCACGATCGCCGCCGTCCAGAAATCCACACCGCGCGCGATCAGAGTCGTCGAGAGGTACGCGCCCAGCATGAAGAACGAGCCGTGCGCGAGGTTCGGGATCTTCATGAGCCCGAAGATCAGCGAAAAGCCCGCGGACAGGAGGAAGAGAAGGCCGCCGAGCGTGATGCTGTTGACGGCCAGCAGCAGCCACAGACTCATACCCTAACGTGAGGGGGCCTCGACGGCCCCCTCCCGACCTCCCCCAGAACGGATTGCGGCGGCAAAGCCGCCGCTCGGAACGATCACCCCTTGAGCGGCGGATAGTCGCGCGAGTAGACGGGCTGCGCGAGGAACCACTTCTCGTCGTACGTCCAGAACTGGCTCACTTTCGGATAGGTCTTGATCGTCGTGTTGACGAGCTTGTCGCCCTTCCGCTCCGTACGGCGAATGTAGAAGGCGCCGACGACGTTGCCGAACCGATCGAAGGTGAAGGGGCCCCGGGGTGTGTCGGTGAGCGACACCGCGCGGAGCGCGCGATTGAACGCTTCGCGATCGTCGGTCTTGCCGCCGGTCTTCTCGAGCGCCGCCTCGGCGATGATCCCGTTGATGTAGAGGCCGGCCCCGTAGAGTCCCGGGATGTTGCCGTAGTCCTT
>JBGOTH010000219.1:0-5717 GCA_041476345.1 Methylomirabilia bacterium | reverse complement strand
CTCCCAGGCGGGCACGCGGTTCATCCCGCACAGCGCCGCGACTTTGTAGCACTCCGCCAGCGTCGGATAGTTGAAGACGTTCTCGATGAAGTAGTCGATCGTTCCGTCGAAGTTCATCACGGCCTGACCGAGGTGGACGAGCTCCGAGGCGCCTTCGCCGATCACGTGCACGCCCAGGAGACGTCCGTCCCGGCGGTGGAACAGGAGCTTCAAGCGGCCGGCCTGGTCGCCGCGGATCTGCCCGCGGGCGATCTCGCGGTAGTACGCGACGCCGACCTCGTACGGGACGCCTCGATCGGTAAGCTCGCGCTCCGTCGCGCCGACGAACGAGACTTCCGGGATCGTGTAGATGCCGTACGGCAAGTGGTGACGGCTCCCGCCGACGGCGCGCGCGAAGGCGTGGCACACGGCGCGGCGCCCTTGCTCCATCGCGACGGACGCGAGGCCCGGGAAGCCCGCCACGTCGCCGACGGCGTAGATGCCGGGCGCGCCCGTCGCCCCGTCGTCGGTGACAGGAATGCGGCCGCGCGCGTCCGCGTGCAGGCCCACCGCGGCGAGGTTCAGCGCGGCGGTATTCCCCACGCGGCCGACCGCGTACAGTAGCACCTCGGCGCGGAGCTCCTTGCGGCTGCGCAAGACGGCGGTGGCGGACGACAATCCCGCGTCCGCCACATGCACGGACGCGACCTCTTCGCCGAGCCGCAAGGTGATACCGGCCTCGCGCATCTGGTAGCTGAGCGCCTCGGCGATCTCGTGGTCGACGAACGGGAGCAGACGCTCGCGGATGTCGACGAGCGTGACGCGCGCGCCGAGCGCGGCGAACGTGCTCGCGTACTCCACGCCGACGATGCCCGCGCCGACGATGATCAGCGTGCGGGGCGCCACCGGCAGCTCGAGCACGGTGTCGGTGTCGACGACGTGCCGCCCGTCGATCGGCACATCCGCGCTGCGCGCGGGCACGGTGCCGGTGGCGAGCACGACGATCCCCGCCCCCACCGTCTCGGTCCCGGCCGCGCCGGTGATGCGCACCGTGTCCGGTCCGGCGAGCTCCGCGGTGCCGTGCATGACGGAGACGCCGTTGCGCGCGAACTGGGCCTCGTAGACCGCGACCTCCCGCGCGACGATCTCCCGGCAGCGCGTCATCACCCCGCGCGCCGCCGCCGCCCAGTCGCTGGGCGGCTTGCCACGCGCCTGCAGGGCCAGCTCGCGCAGCGCCTTGCTCGGGACCGTACCCGTCGTCAACCCCGCGCCGCCCACGCGCGGTCGCGCCTCGACCACGAGCACCGACTTGCCGAGCTTGGCGCCCTGAATGGCGGCGTGATGCCCGCCGGGGCCGGAGCCGACGACGACGAGGTCGTAGTGCGTCATCGCGGCGGCGTCGCATCCAGCACCGCGCGCACGTGCCGCGCGAGCCCTTCCGTGCTGAACGGCTTCTCGATGAGGGGGATCTCGCCGGTAGCCACCCGTCGCAAGGCCATCGTGTCGTCGGTGTACCCGGACATGAACAGCACCTTCATCGACGGACGCAGCGCGGTGAGCTGCTGGGCGAGCTCCGCGCCCGACATCAACGGCATGACGACGTCCGTGAGAAGGAGATCGATCGGTCCTTCGTACTCGCGGGCGCGCATGAGCCCCTCGCGGCCGTTCCCGGCTTCGAGCACGCGGTACCCGCAGAACGCGAGCGTCTCGCGCACCATCTCGCGTAACGAGTTCTCGTCCTCGGCCAGCAAGATGGTCTCCCGGCCCCGCGGCAGCGTGACGCCGCCGCGGTGGACCATGCCGTCGATCTTGCCGTCGACGCGCGGCAGGAAGATCTTGAAGGTGGCGCCCGCGCCGGGCGCGCTCTCGATGACGATGTCGCCGTCGCTCTGTTTCACGATGCCATAGACCGTCGACAGCCCGAGCCCCGTGCCCTTCTCGGCGCCCTTCATCGTGAAGAACGGCTCGAAGACGTGGGCTTGGGTCTCGGCGCGCATGCCGCAGCCCGTGTCGGCCACCGCCAGCATCACGTAGTCGCCCGGCGGCAGCGCGACGCGCACGTGCGCATCGTCCTCCTCCAGGCACACGTTGGAGGTGGTGATCGTGAGTCGCCCGCCGTCGGGCATGGCGTCGCGCGCGTTGACGACGAGGTTGAGGACGACCTGCTCGATCTGGCCCGGATCGGCTTTGACGCGGCCGAGATCGGCGCCCGCCACGACCGTGAGCTCGACGTCCTCGCTGATGAGACGGCGGAGCATGCGGTTCATGGCCTGCAGGGCCGCATTGAGGTCGAGGACGCGCGGCACGATGGCCTGCTTGCGGCTGAACGCGAGGAGCTGCCGCGTGAGGGCGGCCGCGCGGTTGGCCGTTTCCTGGATCAGCTCGATGTCACGGCGCTGCGCGGGCGTCGCCGCGTCGTTGCGCAGCAGAAGATACGCGCGGCCGGTGATGACGGTGATGAGGTTGTTGAAGTCGTGCGCGATGCCGCCCGCGAGACGGCCGGCGATTTCCATCTTCTGGGCCTGCCGCAGCTGGTCCTCGATCTGCTGCTCGTGGGTCAGGTCGTGCATCCCGGCGACGTAGTTCACGACGTCGCCCTCGGCACCTCGCACCGGAAACACCACCGCCGCGGCTTCGAAGAGGGAGCCGTCCTTGCGCGCGTTGGTGAACCGCCCCGCCCATGCCTCGCCGTCGGCAAGCGTGGCCCACAGCGCCCGGTAGAAGTCCGCGTCGTGCTTGCCGCTCTTGAGCAGGCTCGGGGACTGCCCGATGAGCTCGTCGCGCGCGTAGCCCGTGAGCTGCTCGAAGGCGGGGTTCACGTACTCGATGGCGCCGTCGACGCCCGTGATGACGATCGACTCCGCGGACTGCTCGACCACCGCCGAGAGGCGCACGCGCGCCTCTTCCGCCTGGTGGTACTCGGTCACGTCGACCCACGAGCCGACGATCTCGACCGCATGCCCGGCCTCGTCCCGCACGACCCGTCGCTCGTCGTGGATCCAGCGATAGCGGCCGTCGCGGTGGCGGAACCGGTACTGCTCGCTGCGGCGGCCGTCGATCGGCGTCGCCGCCCACGCCGCCCGCGCGCGCGCCGCGTCGGCGGGGTGCAGCCGGCTCGTCCAGAAGTCGGGATCGTCGACCACGTCGTCGACGTCGTAGCCGAGCTGCCGGTGCAGGTTCTCGCTGATGGACGCGATGGCGTAGTCGGACAGGATCGGCACGCTGTAGAGCACGGCGGGACTCGACACGAGGAGGTGCGCGAGCCGGGCGCGCGTCGTGGCGAGCTCTTCGTCGGCGCGCTTGCGGTCCGTGGTGTCGGTGAGGGTACCGAAGATCCCGACGACGCGGCCGGCGGGATCGGTGGTGAGCTGCGCGAACACCTCGATCCACCGGAAGCCGCCCGCCTTCGTGAGATAGCGCGCCTCGTGACCGAGATATTCCCCACGGCTCTCGAGAAGAGGCTGGAAGACTTCCGCGTGCCGCACGCGATCCTCCGGGTGGACGAAGCTCAGGAAGCTGCGGCCGAGCGTCTCGTCCACCGCGAAGCCGGTGATCTCCGTCCACGCGGCGTTCAGGAACTGCCACACGCCGCGCGCGTCGGTCCGGAAGATGACCTGCTTGATGTTGTCGACGACGGAGCGGTACTGCTGCTCGCTCCGGCGCAGCGCCTCCTCGGCGCTCGTGGACGCGACCTCCTTCGCGACGACCTCGAGGCTCATGTCACCACGACGGGACGGCACTGCGCACCATGCGTCGCATGGTCCGGGAATCGTCCGCGATCGTGATCGTGCTTGGCATCCCGAACCTCCTCGCTCCGTGTCATCGGCCCGTGACGGCCGGACATGAGACGAGATCCGTGCGGCCGCGGACCGGGACGGCGCCTCAAGCGACGCGAGCCCGGCGCCGATACGAGGGCCGTGCTCGACGTGGCGACCTTCATCTATGAGACGTCTTCGCATCTGGCGTGCTCGCGACAGGCCGCGCGGCGCCAGGACGGCCGCACGCTGCGCGCCGCCGTCCTGGCGCTCGGCGACCTCAGCGCCAGGGCGGGCGCGGATCGGATGGCCGCGCTCTGCAACGGGCTCTGCGACGTGCTCCGCGCGCACGCGATCGCGACCCTCCCCTCTCCAATCGAACCCCTGATCGATGCGATCGCGGACGAGTTCGAGCAGGTGGCGGGCGACCTTCACGTCTCGAGCAGCGCGTGAGACACCAGGCGCCCGCGCGGCTTCGTACACGCGACAGAGGGCGCGCGCAGCCGGATGGTGCAGGTCCATCCGCGTCGTCCTCAAGCCCCGTGCCCGACGCGCCGATGAAGGCGACAGGAGACACAGCCGGAACCCAGCGGTCAGGGGACTGCTGAGGCCGGCACAAACCTACACAGGAGGAGCCGAACATGGCACTCGCAGTCAACACCAACATCCCTGCCCTGAACGCGCAGCGCAACCTCGACGTGAGCGGCATGAGCATGACGAGGGCGATGCAGCGCCTGTCGTCCGGCCAGCGCATCAACAGCGCGGCGGACGACGCGGCCGGTCTCGCGATCGCCACCCGGCTGGGCGCGCAGGTCCGAGGCGTCAACCAGGCGATCCGGAACGCCAACGACGGCGTCGCCATATTGCAGACGGCGGAAGGAGCGCTCGGCGAAGTCACCAACATCGTCACGCGCGTCAAGGAGCTGGCGGTGCAGTCGGCCAACGGCACGAACTCCGCGACGGACCGCACCTCGATCGACAACGAAGTGCAGGCGCTGATCGCGGAAATCACGCGTATCGCGACCCAGACGAAGTTCGGCAATACGGCCCTCCTCGACGGGTCGTTCAACGGCGCCTTCCAGGT
This sequence comes from Methylomirabilia bacterium, assembly GCA_041476345.1. Classification (GTDB taxonomy): domain Bacteria; phylum Methylomirabilota; class Methylomirabilia; order Rokubacteriales; family CSP1-6; genus VGLJ01. The sequence goes on along the minus strand of JBGOTH010000219.1, from coordinate 899 downwards.
CGGCGTCGAGGCCGGGCAGACGGTCAGCCAGAGCATCTCGAGCTTCAAGGCCTCCGTGCTTTCCGGCTCGGTCGCCACGCAGAGCGAGACGTACAAGAACGACGTGTCGAACGTAGGCGTGGCGGACGCCAACACCTACCTTGGCGTCAACAGCTCCACCAAGCTGCAGGTCACGGGACCCAAGGGCACAGGCTTCATCCGCCAGACGACGGCGTCGGACGACACGGCGTCGTTCGTCCAGGGCAGCGCCAGCGCGATCGCAACCGCCAAGGCGGTCAACGAGTCGACCTCGGCCACGGGCGTCGTGGCGACGGCCACCTCCGCGGTGTGGACGGGCTCGGACGCCTCCCAGTTCGCCAACGCGATCAACCTCGACGGCACCACGAACAAGGTGACGGTCAACGGCGTGAACGTCATCGTGAACCTGAACGGCGCCAGCGTGGCAGCGCGTCGTCAGCAGTTCATCGACGCCATCAACTCGCAGGTCTCAGGCGTGGTCGCGGCCACCAGCGGCACGGCCGGCATCACCCTGACCGCCGCCGACGGCCGCAACATCTCGGCCTCGGCCACGGGTACCGGCGCCAACACGGCGGGCGGTGAGACGTTCGGCTTCACCACCGCGGTCGCGACGGAGAAGGTGCTTCAGCGCGGTGGCTTGCAGCTCCAAGCGGGCGGCAACCTGACCGCCACCTACTCGGTGGCAGCCGAGGTCACGGGCGCCGGCCTGACCAACGCCGCAGCCACCGTGCTCAGCAGCCTGAGCGTGACCAGCGTGGCCACCGCCAACACGGCCATGTTCGTGGCCGACGCAATCCTCGACACGATCTCGAGCTCCCGCGGCTCCCTCGGTGCCGCGCAGAACCGCCTCGCCTCCACCGTCGCCAACCTCGGCGTGGTAG
>JBGOTH010000218.1:0-5738 GCA_041476345.1 Methylomirabilia bacterium | reverse complement strand
CGCGCTCTACCAGCCCTACCAGCCCGGCCTCGACGATCCCCGCCTGCCGCGACTCGTCAAGGAGATGAACAAGGAGATCCCATGAAAGCGCTCGCGTTCAACGAGTTCGGCGGCCCCGAAAAGCTCTCCATGCAGGACGTGCCCGATCCGAAGATCGGCCCGGACGAGGTCCTGGTGCGCGTGCGCGCCTGCGCGCTCAACCACCTCGACCTCTTCGTGCGAGAAGGCATCCCGGCGCTGAAGACGCCGCTCCCCTTCTGGACGGGTTGCGACATCGCTGGCGACGTGGCCGACGTGGGCGCGAACGTGAAGAGCGTGAAGATCGGCGACCGCGTGGCCGTGAATCCCAACCTCACGTGCGGAAGCTGCGAGTTCTGTCTCGCCGGCGAGGACAGCCTCTGCGTGCGCTACGGCATCCTCGGCGAGCACCAGCACGGCGGCATGGCGGAGCTCGTCAAGGTGCGCGCGAGCAACCTGGCGGTCCTGCCGCCCAATGTCTCGTACGAGAACGCGGCGTCGTTCATCCTCACCAACATGACGGCATGGCGGATGGTCGTCACCCAGGGCAACGTGCGGCCGGGCCAGGACGTGCTGATCCTCGGCGTGGGCGGCGGCGTGTCCTCGACGGCCGTGCAGATCGCCAAGCTCGCGGGCGCGCGCGTGATCGTCACCTCCTCGAGCGACGACAAGCTCGAGCGGGCGAAGGCGCTCGGCGCGGACGTCGGCATCAACTACACGAAGGACGACTGGGCGAAGAAGGTCTTCGAGATCACCAACCGCCGTGGTGTCGACCTCGTGGTCGAGAACGTCGGCCAGGCCACGTGGAAGGGATCGATCCGCTCCGTGCGTCCGGGCGGCCGCATCGTGTGTTGCGGCGCCACGTCCGGACCGGAGGGGCCGATCGATCTTCGCGTGCTGTTCTGGAAGCAGATTCACATCATCGGCTCCACTATGGGCAGCGACAAGGACTTCAGCGACGTGATGCGGCTCCTCTTCGCGGGCAAGCTCAAGCCGATCGTCGACGACGTCGTCGCCTGGAAGGACGGCGCGGCGGCGCAGAAGAAGCTCGCGGAGGGCCGGCAGTTCGGCAAGATCGTGCTGCGAGTGGCCTGACGTGTTCGACTTCACCGGCCACACCGTGCTCGTCACCGGCGCCGCCGCCGGCATCGGCTTCGGCATCAGCGAGGCCTTCCACACCGCCGGCGCCCGCATCGCGCTGGGTGATTTCAACGAGCCCGCCGTCCGTAAAGCAGCGGCGCGGCTCGGCGGCGCAGGGCGCGTGTTCGCGCATCCGGTCGACGTGCGCGACGGCGGCTCCGTAGAGAAGTTCTTTGCCGCGGCCGAAGCGGCGCTGGGCCCGGTCAGCGTGGCGATCGCGAACGCGGGCATCTATCCCAACTGTCCGGTGCTCGAGATGACGATCGAGGAATGGGATCGCGTGATCGAGACGAACATGCGCGGCGTCTTTCTCACCTGCCAGGCCGCCGCGCGCCGCATGGTGGCGAAGAAGGCGCCGGGTAAGATCATCACGCTCGCATCCGGCGCCTACGCGAGCGGGCGCAAGGGCGCGTCCCACTACTGCGCGTCGAAGGCGGGCGTGGTGATGTTCACGAAGGTGCTCGCGATGGAGATGGGCCCGCACCGCATCAACGTGAACTGCATCGCGCCGGGGCTCGTCACCGTGGACCGCGACGTCACGCAGGTGTCCGAGGAGTACGTGAAGACGCTGGTCAGTAACATCCCGTGGGGACGCGCCGGCACGCCGGCCGACATCGCGCGCGCCGCGCTCTTCCTCGCATCACCTGACGCCGACTTTATCACCGGCGAGGTGTTGAGCGTCGACGGCGGGAGCGGCACCGGCCGGACCTACCTGCCGTACAGCGGCAAGACCTAGAACGGGCGGCGGTCACTCAGGCGCGGACGAGCGTCGCCGTGACGCCGAAACTCCTCGCCGACCGGGACAAGACCTGGTCGGCGGTCGCGAGACGAAGTCCCTCCGCATCCGCGACCGCCAAATGAAGAGCGTCAAGTGCCCGCAGCGGGGACACGAATCGGCCCAGCCAAGCGCGGGCGACGTCATAGTGGCGCCGCTGAACTGGGATGCGTGTGTACATGGTCGCCTGAAGATGGCCAAGGAACTGCTCGCCGATTCGCCTGGCGTCCGCCACGCGCATCTCTCTTGCGCGAACCTTCCGCGCCAGTGCCGAAAAGAATTCGACCTCGACGAGGTCGCTCACCGCCGGCTGTGGGTCACCGCGGAGCGTCCGCTCGGCCGCCTGGCTCAAGGGTTCAGGGCAGTAGTACGGCACGAGCAGGCTGGTGTCGATGTACATCAGTAGCGCGGCTCGCGGCGGGCCCGGAGGACGGTCCGGCTCACGGGCTCACCCATCACGCGGATCGATGCCCTGAACGAACTCAAGGTAGGAAGTCGGCGGCCCGTTCGCCCCGGAGGAACGAGCCGGGCAACCTCTCGCCCCCGTCGAACCACCGACACGGGATGTCCGGACGACACCTCGTCGAGCAGAGCCTTGAACCTGCTGCGCGCCTCGGCGACACTCACCGTCTTCATCGTCGCCACCTCCTGTACAACTGTATTGTACAACTGTCCTGCCGGGTGGATGCGATGCTATCATTCGGCCCGATCGATGCCGATTTTCAACCTCGTCCGCCGCGGCGCGTATCACGACTCCGTCACGCTGATGCGGCTCAGCCGCGACATGGAAGCCGTGCCTGGTGTCACGCGGGCGGCGGCGATGATGGGCACGCCGCAGAACCGCGCGCTGCTTCGCGACGCGGGGCTCCTCGCTGCCGACGGGGACGCGGCGGGCCCGACGGATCTCGTGATGACGGTGATCGCGGACGACGCGCACGCCGCGCAGCTCGCGTGGGCGGCGGCGGACGCCGCGCTCGCACGCCGAAGCGATGCGGGGCCGACCACCACACGGCCTCGTTCGCTCACGCGCGCGCTCGACGAATTCCCGGACGCGACGCTCGCGCTGATCTCCGTTCCCGGCCCGTACGCCGCCGCCGAAGCGACGAAGGCGCTGCACGCCGGGCTCCACGTCATGCTCTTCAGCGACAACGTCTCCCTTGCGGACGAGATCACGCTCAAGCGACTGGCGCGCGAGCGACATCTCTTCGTGATGGGTCCCGACTGCGGCACCGCGATCCTCGGCGGCGTACCGCTCGGCTTCGCGAACGCGGTGCCGCGCGGACGCATCGGGCTCGCGGCGGCGTCGGGCACCGGACTGCAGGCCGTGAGCTGCCACCTCGCCGCGGCCGGTGAGGGCGTCTCGCACGCGATCGGGCTCGGCGGTCGCGATCTCTCGGACGACGTCGGCGGCCTCATGCTGGAGCCGGCGCTCGCGCTACTCGCCGCTGATCCGGACACGACGGTCGTCTGTGTGCTCGGCAAAGCACCGGGGCCGACCACTTCGAAGAAGATCCGCGGCTGGCTCGAGCGGCTCGGCAAGCCGTGGGTGGCGCACTTCACGGGCGACAGCGATCTCAACAGCGCGCCGACGCTGGAGGATGCGGCGCTTGCCGCGGTGGCGGTCGCCCGTGGCGCACGGCACACCGCTCGCGAGTTCACGCTGCCCGAAACCGAGATCGCGCGCGTGGTCGCGGAGGCGGGCGCCGGCCTGAAGGCGAGCCGCCGCTTCGTGCGCGGCGTCTACGCGGGCGGCACGCTCGCGCAGGAAGCCGCGGCGTTGCTGCGCGTGCACGTCGGAGACAGCGGAGTCGGCCACCACATCACCGACCTCGGCGACGACGCCCACACCGTCGGCCGCCCGCATCCGATGATCGACGGCACGGTGCGGCGCGAGTGGATCACGCGCGAGGCGGAGGATCCGGCGACGGCCGTGATCCTGCTCGACGTCGTCCTCGGCTACGGCGCTCATCCCGATCCTGCCGGCGAGCTGCTGCCTGCGATCGCGGCAGCACGGACCCGCGGGGTCACCGTCATCGCGAGCGTGTGCGGGACGGAGACCGACCCTCAGGGACTCTCGCGCCAGGCCGATGCGCTCCGTCGCGCCGGCGTCGTCGTCATGCCGTCGAACGCGCAGGCCGCGCGCATCGCCGCGCGCATCACGGAAAAGCGCTCGTGACGGCCCCCCTCCTCGCGGCGCCCCGCGTCGTGAACGTCGGCCTGCCGTTGTTTGCGGACGAGCTGGCGAAGATCGGCGTCCCCGTCGTCGGTGTCGATTGGCGTCCGCCGGCCGGCGGCGATGAGCGCCTCGCCGCGCTCCTCGCCCGCCTCGAGCCGCGGCGCGCGGAGATCGCCGCCGCCAATCAGCGCGCGTTCGACATCCTCGTGAACGGCGAGCCGGTGCTCGTCGACTGCCGGCCCGCGCGCGAAGCATTGGAGCTGCCGGACCGCGTCGTGCTGCACGCCGGGCCGCCGCTCGACTTCCATCGCGCCTCGCCGCCGATGCGTGCCGCCATCCTCTGCGCGATCCGCTACGAGGGCTGGGCGGCCAACGACGACGCGGCCGCGGAGATGGTCATGAGCGGCGCCGTAAAGCTCGACCCGTGCCACCATCACCGCGCCGTCGGCCCGATGGCCGGCGTCACCACCGCGTCGATGCCCGTCTTCGTCGTGGAGAACCGCGCGCACGGCAACCGCGGGCACTGCACGATCAACGAGGGTCTCGGCAAGGTCTTACGCTACGGCGCCAACGACGCGTCCGTCATCGCGAAGCTCAACTGGCTCGCCACCGAGGCCGGCCCGCTCTTCGGCGCCGCGTTGCGGCTGTCCGGCGGTATCGAGCTGCGCCCGCTGATGGCGCAGGCCTTCCGCATGGGCGACGAGATGCACCAGCGCAACGTCGCGGCGTCGTCCCTGTTCGTGCGCGCGGTCATGCCATGGATCACGCGCGTGGCGGATCGCCATCACGCGGTGGCACGGCTCGCGGAGTTCCTCGCGCCGCACGATCAGTTCTTCCTGAACCTCGCGATGGCGGCGTCGAAATCGATGGCGGATCCCGCGAACGGCATCGTCGGCTCGACGATCGTCACGACGATGGCGCGCAACGGCACGGAGTTCGGGATCCGCGTGTCCGGGCTCGGCGAGCGCTGGTTCGTCGCACCGGTGGAGATGCCGGTCGGGCTCTACTTCCCCGGCTACGGGCCCGAGGACGCGAATCCGGATCTCGGCGACAGCGCGATCACGGAGACGGTCGGTCTCGGCGGCGGTGCGATGGCCGTATCGCCCGCCGTCGCGCGCTTCCTCGGCGCGGGCGGCATGGCGGAAGCGCTCGCGGTCACCGCGGAGATTCGCGAGATCTGCCACGCCGACCATCCACATTTTCGCATCGCGACGCTCGACGAGCGCGGCACGCCCGCCGGCATCGACGTGCGCGCGGTGGTGGAGACCGGCATCACGCCGCTCATCAACACGGGCATCGCGAGCAAGGTGGCCGGTGTGGGCCAGGTGGGCGCGGGCGTCGCGCGAGCGCCGCTCGGCTGCTTCACGAAGGCGCTGGAAGCACTGGCCGGCGCGTAACGAAGCGCATTCCGTCCTGGCAGATATGCGGCTGACGGCCATCGGCTGGCGCGCGCACGACGCGCTCACCGGGAGCGCAGGGTTCGCCTCCGTGGTCGCGCCGCTGTCGAGTTCCTTCTACGCGGCGGCGGCGGGCCAGCTGATCTGGATCGGCGGACCGGGAACGACCATGCATCCCCGCGCGGTGCTCGTCGACGACGTGCCGTCGCCGAGCGAAGGCGCGACCGTGCGT
>JBGOTH010000217.1:0-5745 GCA_041476345.1 Methylomirabilia bacterium | reverse complement strand
CGCCCGGAAACACGAAGTCGCCGCCGGCGAACTTGTTCGCGCGGTGGCGCTGCGTCAGCAGCACTTCGACACCGGGGTTCGCATCACGAAGCAGGACGAGCGTCGCAGCCGGAAGTGGCGTTACAGGTTTGACTGTCACCTCGCGAGTGTGCCACGATCGGCGCGCGAATTGAAGGAGGACGCGACCGCATGGGTGCTGAAGCGAACCTGAAGGCGAAGAACATCACGCTCCCCGCGCCGAACGCGCCGCTCGCGAACTACGTGACCTCGGTGCGCACCGGCAATCTCCTATTCCTCGCCGGCCACGGCCCGTCGCGCGATTCGAAAGCGCCGACGAAGGGTAAGCTGGGTCGCGACCTCACCGTCGAGCAGGGCTATCAGGCCGCGCGGGACGTCGGCGTTGCGCTCCTGTCGACCACGCGGGCTGCTCTCGGCAGCCTCGACAAGGTGAAGCGCGTGGTGAAAATCCTCGGCATGGTGAACTGCACGGAGGATTTCCCGGATCCTCCGAAGGTCATCAACGGCTGCTCCGACCTCATGGTCGAGGTCTTCGGCGACACCATCGGCAAGCACGCGCGCTCGGCCGTCGGCATGGCATCGCTGCCGGTCAACATTCCCGTCGAGATCGAGATGATCCTCGAAGTGGAGTAACGGAGACCCCATGAACCACCTGCTCGACCTTGCGATCACGGCCATCTCGCTCATCTTCTTGACGATCCTGCTGACGATCTCCGGCGTCGCCATCCCCGGGCTCTTCATGGCCGCCGCCGCGCCGTGGCTCGACTGGATCATCCCGGTGCGCAAGAAAGACGGCGCCGGCCGCTAGTCAACCCGACCGATCCAGGACCTCGCGCACGGTGCGCGCGAGCACGGTGGGGCTGAAGGGCTTCTGGAGGAACGCCGCGCCGGGCACATCGCCCCTGCGCACGACCGACGTCTCGGTGTACCCCGACATGTACAAGACGCGGAGCGGGCGCTCGCGGGTCAGCTGCGCCGCGAGGTCGCTGCCGTTCATCCGCGGCATCACCACGTCGGTGAGCAGCAGGTGGATCGGACCCGTGTGGCCCGCCGACACCTCGAGCGCGTGCCTCCCGTCGGCCGCCTCCAGCACGTGGTAGCCGAACTCCTCCAGGACTTCGCGCGTGAGCTCGCGCAGGTCCGACTCGTCTTCGCACAACAGCACCGTCTCCGAACCGCCCCGCGGCGGCTCTTCCGGCGCCCGGTCCGCTTCCGTAGGCTCGTCGACGCTCGGCAGGTAGATCTTGAACGTCGTGCCCTGCCCCGGCTCGCTGTAGACCCAGATCGCACCACCGCTCTGCTGCACGATGCCGTAGACCGTCGAGAGGCCGAGCCCCGTCCCCTTGCCGATCTCCTTCGTGGTGAAGAACGGCTCGAAGATGCGCTCGCGCACGGCCGGCTCCATCCCGAGACCGGTATCGGTGACGGCGAGCATCACGTGCCGGCCCGGATGCACGCCGGTGTGACGCCGCGCGTACTCCGCGTCGAGATCGGTCTGCGCCGTCTCGATCGTGAGGTGGCCGCCGCCCGGCATCGCGTCGCGCGCGTTGACGGCCAGGTTCAGGATCACCTGTTCGAGCTGGCCGGGGTCGGCGTTGACGCGCGCGAGGCCGGGCCGCGCGACGATCACGAGGTCGACGTCTTCGCCGATGACACGCCGGAGCATGCGTCCCATGTTCGCCACCACGGTGTTGAGGTCGAGCACCTTCGGCTGCAGGACCTGCTTGCGACTGAACGCGAGGAGCTGGCGCGTGAGACTGGCCGCGCGATCCGCGGTGCGATGGATGAGATCGATGTCCCGACGAAGCGGTGGCGCAAGGGCGGTGTTGCGCAGGAGCAGCTCGCTACGGCCGGTAATGATGCTGAGCATGTTGTTGAAGTCGTGCGCCACGCCGCCGGCGAGACGGCCGATGGCGTCCATCTTCTGGGACTGGCGCAGCTGCTCTTCCGCCGCCTGCAACGCTTCCTCCGCCTGCTTGCGCTCCGTGATGTCCTGCACCACGCCGATGAGGCGGACGGGCCGGCCCTGCGCGTCGCGCTCGACGTCCGCCCGCTCGTGGACCCACCGGATCGTGCCGTCGGCCCACACGACGCGATGGTCAATGCGGTACGGCTGCCCGCTCGTGAGGGCTGCGTCGCGCGCGGCCGCGATCGACGGCAGGTCGTCGGGGTGCACGCAGCGGAAGAAATCGTCGGTCGTCCCGGTCAGGCTCGCGGAGTCGACACCGAAGATCCGGCACACCTCCTGCGACCACTCGAGCCGCGCGGCCGGGCCGACGCCCGACGTCCAGCTCCCGATCTGGCCCACCTCCAGCGCGCGCTGCAGCACGGCGTCGCTCTCGCGCAACGCTCGCACCGCCGCCTGCTCATCGGCGAACAGCCGCGCGTTGTGGATCGCGATCGCCGCCTGGTCCGCGAGGCGCCGCAGCGTTTCCTCGTGGCGCGCCTCGAACAGCGTCTCGGAGTAGTTGATCCCGTAGAGGAGGCCCTCGACCTGGCCGCCGATGACGATGGGTGCCACGATGGTGGCGCGCACCTCGGCCGCGCCGAGGATGCCGACCTGATCGGCGGGGAGGCGTTCATCGGTGCGGCGGTCGGCGGTGCGCACGGTGCGACCGGTCGACCACGCGAGGCCTCCGATCCCCTCGTCGCGCGCGATGTCCACCTCCGAGCGCTCGCTGCCGTCGGCATAGCGGAACACCATGACGTCGCGTACAGGATCGCGGAGCGCCAGCCGGCTCAGGTCGGCGCCGGTCAACCCGCGCGCGGCCTCGAGCACACGCCGGAAAACGGCGGTGACGTCGAGCGACGCGCTGATGACGGCCGCCACCTGCGCGAGCTCTTCCGCTTCCTTGCGACGGGCCTCGGCGTCGTCGTACAGCCGGGCGTTCTCGAGCGCCACCGCCGCCTGGTCGGCGAACGCCTGCGTGAGACGCATGTCGTCGTCATCGAAGCTCCGGCCGGTGTCGTCACCGACGGCCAGCACGCCGTACTCGCGGCCCCGGGCCACGAGCGGAACCGCGAGCAGCGCCCGGTAGGCCGTCGTCTCGAACCTGGACCGCACGTCCGGGGCGTAGGTGAGCCGAGGATCCGCCAGGATGTCGGGCGTCGCGACCGGCTGTCGTTCGCGAAGCGCAAGGCCCGCGATACCCGCGCCATGGCCCAGCCGCACGATCCAAGGGAACTCCGCCGCGCTGGAGATCGTCTCGGCCGTGAGCGTTCCGTCGGCACCGACGCGGTAGATGGCCGCCGAGCGTGCATCCAGCAGACGACAGACGCTTTCCGTCACCCGCTGGCCGACGCTCTCTTGATCGAGCGTCTGCGAAAGCAAGCGGCCGACCTCGGCCAGCGCTTCCGCCTCCTGACGCCGGGCTTCGCTGCGCGTGAGCACGGCGGCGTTGCGAAGCGCCGCCGCCGCGTGGGCGGCCAGGCCCTCGGCGAGGGCCGCGTCCTCCTCACGGAAGGGCGTGCGGGCCACGATGGCGAGCACGCCGAGGAGCGCCTCGTCGACGACGATCGGCACGAGGAGCACGCTGGTGACGCGGTGCAGTCTCCACCAGTCGCGCGACAGCACGCGATCGTCCGCGTACACGTCGGGCACGTGCAGCATCTGTCGCTCGCGCGCGACCCAGCCGACGACGCCTTCGTCGTACGTCATCGTCGTGCGCGGCATGCCGGTCCGCATCTCGTCCGGGACGACGAGGCGCAGATCGAAGGTCCGCTCCCGCTCGTGCGCCATCCAGAAGAACACGCCCGGCACCTCGAGCAGCGCGATGACGGCATCCGCGATGCCGCGGAACGCACGATCGACGTCCAGGCTCGAGCTGACGAGCTGACTCAAGCGCGCGATGGTCCGAAGCTGCTCCCGCGCCCGATCGCCGCGCGCCATGACTATGCGGCAGCGGGCTCGAGATCGGGATGGAAGAGGCGCGGCAGCGTGCGCAGGGCCTCCGCGAGCCGCGGGCCGTGCCACGTGAACGGCTTGCCGTCCACGAGCAGGATGCGGCCGTCACGGACCGCGGGGAGCCCGGGGTACGCCTCGAAGTCGCGCCGGTGGACGGCCCGGAAGCGGAAGGGCTCGTCCGGCAGCAGGATCACCGACGGCCTCCGCGCGGCGACGGCGTCGAGCGTCACGGCGGGATAGCGGCCGGCGGCGTCACCGAACACGTTGACCGCGCCGCAGGTGGTCAGGACGTCGTGAACGTAGGTGTCCGCGCCGATCGTCATGTACGGTTCGCGCCAGATCGCGTAGAAGACGGGAACCGGCGGCCGCGACCGGATGATCGCGCGAACGTGATCGAGCAGGTGCCGGAGATCGCCGACGAGAGCCGCCGCGGCATCGCGCGCTCCGGTCACCTCACCCAGCTCGCCGAGCATGGCAATGGCGCCAGCCACGGTGCGTGGATACGTCACCCACACGGGAATCCCCCACGCGCGCAGCGTCTCCACGTGCACCGCCTGGTTCTCCTCGATGTTGGCGATGACGAGATCCGGCGTGAGCGCCCTGATCTTCTCGAGGTCCGGGTCCTTTTCGCCGCCGATGCGCGTCTTCGTGCGCGTGATCGCCGCCGGCTCGCGACAGTAGGCGGTGATACCGACGAGCGCGTCCGCCAGCCCGAGCGTGCACAGCGCCTCGGTCGTACTGGGGATCAGCGAGACGATCCGCTGTCGCGGCCGGTCGATGGGAAGCGCGACGCCGGAGGCATCGACGAGCGTGCGCATCGTAGGCGCTAGTCGACCTCGATCGCGGGCGCGTCCTGCCATCGCGCCGCGCCCTCGGGCTTGAAGTTCTTCGTGTTCACGAAGTGGAGCCCGTGATGGAGGTTCATCTTGAACTTGCCGCCGCCGAATCGTTCGACGAGCCAGCCGGACGGATCGTCGAGGAACGGCGTGCTCTCTTCGGCGCCGAGCCTCACGAGCCACTTGAACCGGATCGTGCCCGCCCACGGTTCCTGCACGCCGATCGTCGCGGTGAACTCGGGCCACACGCGACCGAACTCCTCGAGGATCTGCTTGCGCATCGGGCGTTCGACGCCGCGATTCTGAAGATTGCGACGGAGGTAGGGTTCCAGTAAATCCCAGCACCAGCCTGCGATCACGGCGGCGCGAGTGTACCATGCCGCAGGTGAACGACCTGAGGCGCGCCGCCCTCTGGGGTCTCCTCGTCGCCAAGGCCGTGGCCGGCATCGGCGTCGGCTGGGACATCCGCTGGCACGTCGTCATCGGGCGCGATTCGTTCTGGATCGCCCCGCACATCATGACGTACGCCGGCGTCGCGGCCGCCGCCCTGCTGTCGTTCGGCGTGCTCGCGGCCGAGACGCTGGCGGCGCGCGGCGGACGACCGCCTCGCGACAGCTTCCGGATCGCCGGGCTCGTCGGCACGCGCGGCTTCCACCTGGCGTGGTGGGGTATCGCGATGACGATCATCGCGGCGCCCATCGACGACCTGTGGCACCGCCTCTTCGGGATCGACGTGACGCTGTGGAGCCCGCCGCATCTTCTCGGCCTCGCCGGCGCGCAGATCAACAGCGTGGGCTGCCTGCTCATCACCCGTGAGATCTGGCCGGCCGGGCGCACGCGAACGATCGCGCTCGGCCTCGCCGGCCTGTTGCTCTTCTCGGGATTCCAGACCGGCATCGATCCGTCGCTCCGCACCGCGTTCATGCACGGTGGCGTTCGGTTCTTTACCTACGCGATGCTGGGCGGCCTGCTCCTCACGTTCGCCCT
>JBGOTH010000216.1:0-5754 GCA_041476345.1 Methylomirabilia bacterium | reverse complement strand
GTGCCTCGGCGCGGATGCGCTGGCCGACGACGAGGTCGGGAAGAGTATCGCCGTAGGCGGTCAGCGGTAATCGCCCGCTACGGGGTGCGTCGTCGATCCGCTCCACGTCCAGAAGCACACGCAACCGTCCGGGTGCTGCCACGGGCGGCGCCGCGACGCGACCCGTGACGTCCGCGCGCAGCGGCAGCGCGAGGCGGCCCACGTGGTCCGGGGGCAACGGCGCCGGCATCGCGCGAAGCATGCCGAGCGCGGCGGTGGCGACAAGAAGCGCGACGCCGCCGAGCGCAAGCCGACTCGCGGCGAGCCCGGCGATCGCGGCGGCGACGGCGCCGACCCAGAGCGTCCACGCGGCGTGGGCGGGAAGCCACGGCGTGATGGCGATGCCGGTCGCCAGGGCGAGCGCCAGCGGGACGAGCGGCATCGCCGCCCACGTGTTGATCACGGCCCGAGCGCGATCGCGGCCGCGAGCCTCTCGAGCTTGGCGCGCCCGAGACCTTTCACGCGACGGAGGTCGTCGAGCGAGGCGAACGGACCGTCGCGCAAACGGGCCTCCACGATGCGCGCGGCAAGGACACCGCCGATCCCGGGCAGCACGCGAAGCTCCTCCTCGCTCGCGCGGTTGACGTCTACCGGCTGCGCGGGGGCTGCGTTGTCCCGCGGGGTCGCGCGGAGACGCGGCCTCTCAGAGCGTGCGCGTGGCGCCGCCGGTGGCTCGGCGATCGCCGGCCGCGGAGGAGCGTGATCGAAGTTCTCGATCCGCTCGACCAGTTCCGGGTGCGCGCGTCGCCAGTGGCCGATGCCGAGCCCGATGCCCGCGGTGACGACGACGAGGAGAAGGACGACGAGCTGCGGCCGGGTGTAGAACGTCATGCTCCAACGCTGCCACGCGCGCGGAGCCGTGGCTAGAGTGGAATATTCGATACGGCGACTACGTGAAGCTGAACCCCATCGTGCGGCAGTGATAGTGGAGGCCGCCGTCCTGGACGATCAGGAACAACGCCCGGTCGTCACCTGCGTTGTGATGGGAGTGCGCGGCGCCGGGCGGGGTGATCACCACCGCGTCCTGCTCCCAGTCGATGCGCCGGCCGTCGATCATCGAGTAGCAGCCCGCCCCCTGCACGATCAGCGTGACGGCGATCGCGTTGTGACGGTGCGCGCGCTGCGCGTCGCCCGGCGCGAGCGAGTTCATGGCGAGCGTGAACGACGGAAGGATCGTGCGCTCCTCGTCCACGCCGGCGACGCCGAAGTTGATCGACTTGCCGGGCAGCGCGTCCGCATCGGGTCGTCGATGGATCGCATCCAGCTGCCGCCGGATCTCGTCGGCGGGGTAGTGGACGACTGGCACCGGCGCCGCGCCGGGCGCCGGCGCCTGCGCGCGCTCGAACGCCAGCTCGGGTTCGTTGGTGACGATCCAGAGCAGCGCGTCGGCGGATGCCGTGTGCACCGCCGGCCGTCCGCCGGGGAGCGTGAAGATATCGCCCGCTTCCCAGGCGAGCTGGTCGTCGCCCGCGCGGCTCTCGCCCGCGCCGCGGATCACGTAGTACAGCTCTCCGCTCGCCACGAAGCGCGTGTCGAGGTGCTCGCCCGCCCGGATGCGGGCGTAGCGCGCCAGGATCAGGGGCGTCGTCGCGGGGAATCGCGTGCCCAGCATCGCGCTGAGGTCGAGCGGAATGAGCGTGGTCGCTGCCCCGGGCGCTGTCGCGTGCTCCCGCTCGGTGCGGAACACGTGTGGCGGAACCGCCGCGCGCGTGATGTTGAATCCGTCGATCGAGTCGTAGTACTTCGCCCGCTTCGTGTATTGCGTCTCGATCCTCGTCGCCATGTGCTCTCCGGTCTTACGGGACCAGCGCGGCCCGCGTGATGGTGTTTGCGTCGCGGCCCTGCCACTCGGACGCGGCGAACGCCTCGTTGATCTGCTCCAGCGGATACGTGTGCGAGATCAGCCTGTCGAAGGCGAAGCGCCCGCGGTTGCGCACGAGGAAGTCGAGCGCCTTCGGGATCACCCACGGGTCGTACATGATCACGCCCACGATCTTCTTCGAGCCCCACACGAGCTGCGCCGGCTCCAGCTCGATCTTGGCGCCGCGGCTGATCGTGCCGATCTCGAGATACGTCCCGCCCGGCCCCAGCATCTCGATGCCTTCGGGTATTACTTGAGGAAAGCCGACGAAGTCGCACGCGACGTCGGCGCCGAAGCCGCCCGTCAGCTTGCGCACCAGCGCGACACGGTCTCTGCGCTCGGGGATTGCCTTGATGTCGATCGTGTGATCGGCCCCGAACGCCTTCGCGAGCGCGAGCCGTCCCGGCATTTGGTCGACGACGATCACGGTCGCGGCGCCCATGTCCTTCGCGACGGCCGCCGCCTGCACGCCGAGCCCGCCCGCCCCCTGGATGACGATGCTGCCGCCGAACCGCAAGCCGGCCTGGTGGAGCCCGAAGATCACCTGCGAGAGCGCGCAATTCACCGGCGAGACCATTTCGTCGGTGAGCGCGTCCGGCACCGTGAAGAGATGCCCGCCCGGCTGCAGGTAGTAGTACTCGGCGAATGCCCCGTGGAAGTGAGGGAACGTCGACGGGCCGAGCGGCCGCCCGATCTTGTTCGGACACGCGGCGGGCTGATTGTTCAGACAGGCGGGACACCGCCGGCACGACACGAAGTACGTGTACGCGACGCGATCGCCTTCACGCAGCGGCCGCCCCAGCGAGTCGGTTCTCACGTTGCTGCCGAGCCGGGCGACCCGGCCCATCATCTCGTGGCCGTAGATCCAGCCGTCCTCCGAGATCTTCAGCGGCGCGTCGCCGCGCCAGAAATGGAGATCGGAGCCGCAGATGTTCGCGAGCGACACCTTGATGAGGACGGCGTCCGGCTCGACCTCCGGAATCCGGACCTCGCGGATCTCGAACGGCCTGCCGACTCCGAAGAACACCGCCGCCTTGCCTGTCGCCATGACCCATGCTCCTCTGGCTCTCTGGACTAGGTGTCTGGGGTCACTCAGCTTCTTTTTCGCGAGTCTTGAGAAACCACCCCAGGCATCTTCGCATCACTCGCGCATGTTCCCGATAGCGAACCACGATTTGAGGTGTCGCCTGAGGTAGAGCGTCCCTGATGAACGGGGCGTACTCTGCTGCCGCCGCGAGCGCGGAAAATGGATGCCAAGTGAACGTGGCAGTAGGTCGACTGCGATGTTAGCGAGCGGGGTTCGCTGCCGCACGTTCGACCGCATCGTTGAGGTCCCAATAATCGACCGGTGATCCAGCCACAGCCTCGAGCGATGTCAACGTTATCGAATGCTGACTTCGACTTCTCGCGTCGAGGATGGCCGTGGGCAGAACGTAAAATCGCCACTGGCTGACGTCGAGAGGGTCGATCGTCGTTTTGTCGACGTGGGCGAGGAGCGCGAATACGTAGACGTCTGCCTGGCGCCGCGCTTCTTGCGCTTGCTTGTTTGTCTTCGCATCCCAGGCGAGCGTTTTTGGGACAACGAACTTGACCGCCGACAACGCGCGCTGATACCAGCTTTGAACATACGCAGCAGACTTCACCTCAACCTTCGTTCCCAACACGGTGCAAAGGTCGAAAGCCGCCCACTCGTCACGAACTCCATCAGCTGACAGACCGAGGGCTCGTGCGACGAGGTACTCCGCAAAGCGTCCGCGCGTGACATTGCTGACCAGATCCGATGTACTCCATTGCCAGAACGTCAAGAGATCGAAACCGAGTTCCTTGCCACAGTCGTGGAACCGTTCGGCACCTGTCTTACGCGTCGTCGTGAGTCTCGCTAACGCTTCGTCCATTTGTTTGTCTCGCTAACTACTATTCGACTGCAGCGCTGTCATCTGGCGCGGGATGCCGGCATCCCACGGTGGATCCGAGCATCTCTATCTGGATGGCGCCGGGGCATCTGCAAGGAGATTCTCTCCGCCCGACCTCGGGCATCCACTATTGGATGCGGGTTCGTCGACGATTCGGCTGTTTGGGCGAGCGCGACCGCACGATCGTAGCGCAAGTGCCAGACCTTTCGCTCTGGGTTCCACGGTCCAGCGCCCTGCTACCGTCGGGATCCGCCACTTTTCGCTTGACGACTTTTCCGAGAGCGGCAACCGCCTATCCTCGTTGGGGCCCAAACGCCGGTCCAGACGGCCGCCAGCAGCCTGCTGGAGCGACCTGACCTTCACGCTCGAAAAAAAGAGGGTCGCGCCCCAAACGTCTCTCCTCGAGGCTCCCCGATCGCTTCGAAATCCGGGGCTAGAGTCGTGGAAACGAAAGGGAGACGCGCCATGGAAATTCAGTCAGCGTTGGACAGGCTGGGTGACGAGATCGCTGAGCTTTCCGCGCACCTCGACGCGGCCACCGCCTGCCTGCTCGAGCTGATCCGCGAGTTCGATGCACGGGAAGGTTGGAACAACGGATTCCGGTCGTGCGCGGACTGGCTTAGCTGGCGAGTGGGGCTCGACAAAGGTGCCGCGCGGGAACACGTCCGCGTGGCGCGCGCGCTCGGCACGCTGCCGCGCCTCGTCCGTGCCTTCGCCGGCGGAGAGATCTCGTACTCCAAGGTGCGGGCCCTGACCCGCGTGGCGACGCCGGAGACGGAAGAGCAGCTCCTAGGAGTTGCGCGCGCGGGCACCGCGGTTCACGTCGAGCGCATCGTGCGCGGTTGGCGGCACATGGACCGGAAGGCCGAAGCGCAAGAGGGTGCACGGCAACACAAGAGCCGCGCCCTGCACGTCTTTCACGACGACGACGGTATGGTGGTGATCCGCGGCCGGCTGGCGCCGGAGGTGGGCGCCTTGCTCCTTCGGGCGCTCGAAGCTGCCCGCGAGACGCTGTACCAGCAGAGCCGCACCGAGACGCGCCCGACGGACGCGGCGCAGGACGTCCCGACCATGGAGCAGCAGAGGGCGGACGCCCTCGCGCTCATCGCGGAGACGGCGCTCCATCAGGGGATCGATCCGGGCGCGCCCGGGGAGCGCTATCAGGTCGTGGTCCACGTCGACGCCGTGGTCCTCGCGGATTCGGATCAGGTCGGACAATCGGTCCTCGAGGACGGCGTGCGCGTTCCCGCGGGAACGTCTCAGCGCCTGGCGTGCGATGCGAGCCGGGTTGTCATGCGGCACGACAAGGACGGGCGTGTGGTCGAAGTCGGCGCCCGTACCCGGACGATCCCGCCGGCGTTGCGGCGCGCGCTCCAGCATCGGGATCACGGCTGCCGCTTCCCGGGCTGCGGATTACGGCTTGGCGAGGGGCATCACGTCCGTCATTGGGCGGCCGGCGGCCCGACGATGCTCTCGAATCTCGCGCTGCTCTGTCGGCGGCATCACCGCGCCGTGCACGAAGAGGGCTATCAGGTCGCCCGACAGCCCGACGGCGCGCTGGAGTTCCGGCGGCCGGATGGGCGAGTGCTGCCCGACGTCCCGCCTGCACCGGTGGTGCCCGTCGATCCGGTTCACGCCCTTCGGGCCACGAACGTCGGGCACGGACTCCGCATCGACGCGCGGACGGCGTGTACGGGATGGCGCGGAGAGCGCCTGAATGTGGGCTGGGCGATCGATGTCCTCCATCCTCGGGCCAACCAGCGATAGCCATAGCACGGCCGCAGGAGCCTCGAAAGCCGCTCGCCGAAACTCTTCGTTACTCCGACGGCCTCCTAGCTTAGTCAGCCGGTCGTGGTGATCGTCTTCAGATCCTGAAAGAAACGCGGGTACGTCTTGCTCACGCATTCGACGTTCCGGATCGTGACGCCGCGCGCGCGTGTG
>JBGOTH010000215.1:0-5764 GCA_041476345.1 Methylomirabilia bacterium | reverse complement strand
TCGTCGGCTGCTCGACGGGCAGGTCGGCGGGCTTCGCACCCTTGAGAATCTTGTCCACGTAGGTCGCGGCGCGCCGATTCAAATCAGCCTGGTTCGGTCCATAGGCCATGAGGCCCCCGGCATCGACAAACTCCCTGAAAAAGTACACGGCCGGCAGGCGGTTCTTGGCCGCCAGGTCCACGAGACGCCTTCGCTCACCGAAGAACATGGCGCTTCGCAGCACAGTCAGAGCACCCGCGCGCGCCTTCGTCATCTCCGAGAAGGCCCGGTCGATATCGGCGGGACCTCGCGCTTCAACGGCTTGCAGCCGCACCCCGAGGGCCAGCGCCGCAGCGTCTGCTGCCTTCAGCATGTCCTTGTCCGTGCGTTCGCCGGAGCCACCTGGCTGCCAGAGGACAGCGACCCGGCTGACTCCCGGAACGGCCTGCTTGAGCAGTTCAAGACCCTTGCCGACTAGCTCCGGGGCGAGGTTGGATAACCCCGTGACATTGCCGCCAGGCCGCGCCAGGCTGGTGACGAGCCCGCTCGTCACCGGATCGGCAGCATAAGCGAACACAATGGGGAGGGTGCTGGTCGCTCGCTTGGCGGCCAGAACGGTGGGTGTGCCTGTGGCGGCCACGATGACATCAACCTTGAGCGCGACCAGTTCGGCCGCAAGAGCGGGGAGCCGCTCGAACTTCCCCTCGGCATCTCGGTATTCGATCACGACGTTGCGGCCCTCGATGTGACCGAGGTCACGCAGTCCTTGAAGGAAGGCCTCGCGCAGGTGGAGGTTAGGAGCCAGGTTGACCGTCAGGAAGCCTATTCGAGCGATCTTGGTCGCCTGCTGCGCCTTAGCGGCGAGCGGCGCGACGAAGAAGCTCAAAGCAAGGACAGCGATGAGCGCGACACCTCTAATCATCATGCCGCCACCGCCGTGTGCTGGCTGAGCATCGCGGCGATCTTCCGCCAGCCGTCGATCCTGCGCAACGTGATCTGGCCGCGCCGGCGAACGGTGCCCGTCGTGCCGGCGACACGGTTGACTCGCCGAGAGTAAGATCACGGGCGTCGATCCGATGGCGAGCTCTCTCACAACCGCGACGAGGAGTCACGATGGACATGCGTATCGAGCAGCTCGCTCCGGAGCTTTCGAAGATCATCGACACGTCGCAACCCATCCAGCATCTGGCCGAGGGATTCGGCGGCGCGCTCGGACCCGCCGAAGGACCGCTGTGGTGGAAGGAAGGCCGCTATCTCCTCTTCAGCGACATTCACAACAACAAGCGTATGAAGTACGTGCCCGGCCAAAGCGTGACGATGTTTCAGGAGCCGACGAACCGCGCCAATGGACTGACCAGGGATCTCCAGGGCCGATTGATCGCGTGCGAGCACGACAGTCGACGGGTCACCCGGCAAGAGCTCGACGGCAGCACCACCGTGATCGCGAACAGCTTCCAGGGACGGCAGCTCAACCGGCCCAACGACGTCGTGGTGAAGTCCGACGGCTGCATCTACTTCACCGACCCGTGGACGAGTCCCCGCGCGCCCGAGCAATGGGACCTGACCTTTGCCGGCGTGTATCGCGTCACGCCCGATCTGGGCACGATGAGCCTTCTCATCGCGGACTTCGTGTTGCCCAACGGCCTGGCGTTCTCGCCGGACGAGACGGTGCTCTACATCAACGACACCCGGCGTAAGCACATCCGCGCCTTCGATCTCCTTCCGAACGGCACGCTCGCGAAACAGACCGACCGGATCTTCGTCGAGCTGCAGGGCGACGAGCCCGGGGTGCCCGACGGAATGAAGGTGGATGTGGACGGCAACGTCTATTGCGGCGGGCCGGGCGGCATCTGGATCATGGATCGGCGTGGCAAGAAGCTCGGCCGCGTCGTCCACGGAGCTCCCGCCACCACCAACATCGCGTTCGGCGGCGATGACTGGACGACGCTGTACTTCACGAGCCGCAATCACCTGGGCTCCGTCACCGTGAAGATTCCCGGCATTCCGGTGCCGACGCCGAGGAAATAGGAGACGTGCCAGTGGACTACAACATCTGTCTGGGAACGGCGGGCTGGGGCGTCTGGCACAGTCCGGATTCGGGGAAGTCGTGGACGCGCCACCGGAAGCCGTTTCCCCTCAACACGCGCATCCAGGCCCTGGTGGTCCATCCGAGGGACGCGCACACGATCTACGCGGCCGGCGACACCGGCGTCTTTCGGAGTCACGACGCCGGCGCGCGCTGGGAACGCGTCGGTCAGCAAGGCGATCTGCCGACGATCTGGTCCCTCGCCATCGATCCCGTCGATCCGCGCGTGCTCTTCGCCGGCACCAGACCGGCGGGCGTCTATCGCTCCCGGGACGGCGGAGTGAAGTGGGAACGGCTGACCCTCGACATCGCCAAGGAGTGTTCGATCGGCACGCCGTTCGTCACGAGCGTGATGGTCGACCCGGATGACCATCGCGTCGTCTTTGCTGGCGTCGAGATCGACGGCGTGTTCCGGAGTCTCGATGGCGGAGATAGCTGGACGCGCGTGAAGAACGGGCTCTTCGACCCGGACGTTCACGCGATGGCGATCGCGCGCACCACCCCGAAGCGGATCTTCACGAGCACCAACGGCGAGATGTTCTCCAGCGTCGACATGGGCGAGACGTGGACGGCGATCGGCATCAAGCAGAAGTGGCCGCTCCCTTACGCCCGCGGGATGGCGGTGAAGACCGATGACGCGTCCATCCTGTTCGCCGGCTGTGGCGAGACGACCACCGGCGAGACGGGACACGTGCTGCGCACGACGGACTTCGGTGACACGTGGGACACGCTGAAGCTCCCGGGGCGATCGAACTCCACGATCTGGGGTCTCGCGACGCATCCCGCGGACGGCAACCGAATCGTCGCGTTCAGCCTTTTCGGCGAGGTGTTCATCAGCGAGGACGGCGGCGATTCCTGGACAAAGGCGCCGCGGGAGTTCGGTGAGATCAGAAGCGCGGCGTGGCTCCCATGCTGACCGTCACGCCGACAGGGGCCGTGCTGGGAGCGACGATCGAGGGCGCAGATCTCTCGCGGGCGCTCAGCGAGAGCGATTTCGCGCAGGCACTCTTCGCGCTCGGCCGCTACGGCGTCCTGCGCTTTCCCGATCAGAGCCTCGACTCGCGCGCGCTGAAGGTGTTCTCCGAGCGGTTCGGCGAGATCCAGGGCTCGATCAGTGGCAACTCCGGCCACGATCCCGATGTCCCCGAAGTTGGCTTCCTCTCCAACATCATGGAGAACGGGCGCTACATCGGGCTCGCGGACGCCGGTCAGGACTGGCACACGGACATGTCCTATCGCGAGGTGATGGGATTCGTGAACGTGCTGTACGGCGTGACGATCCCCCGGCGCAACGGCACGGTGCTGGGCGGGACGGAATTCTCGAACATGCACGCGGCCTACGAGGGTCTTCCCGACGACGTGAAGGTAAGGTTACGGGACGCGACCGCGGTCCACGACTTCGAGAAGTTCTGGGAGCACATGCGCCGGGACAAGGCGAGCACGCGGCCCCCGTTGACAGAGGAGCAGCGCCGGCGGCGGCCGCCCGTCACGCACCCCGTCTTCATGACGCATCCGATCACGGGACGGAAGGTGCTCTACGCGAATCCCGGTTACACCATCCGCATCAACGGCCTCTCGGAGCGCGAAAGCGACGAGATGCTCGAATTCCTTTTCGCTCACCAGCTCCAGACTCAATATCGGTTCCTCCACACGTGGAGGGAGCGCGACCTCCTGGTCTGGGATCATTTCGGAACGCTCCATCGGGCCATCGCCGATTACGGGCCGGACGAGTATCGCCTCATGAAACGGTGCCAGGTCATGGCGACGAAGATCCTCGATCCAGAATTCGTGCGTGGCGCGCTCGGCGAGCAGGTCCCTGCGTGAGTGGCGGAGCCGACTTGGAGTCGCCTGCCGCTGTGTGAAACATGCTATCCTTCGGACGTGAAGTCGATCAGCATCCGCGATCTGCGTCAACGCTGGCCTGCCGCCGAAGCACTTCTCCGGGTCGAAAAAGAGATCGTGATCACCCGCGACGCCAAGCCGGTCGCCAAGCTCGTGCGGGTCGACGAGGAGTCGACGACGCGGAAGCGCTTCGACCCGGCGGCGCACGCGAAGTGGCAGCGGAAGGCGGCCGGCGGCAAGGTTTCACGTTGGGTCGATCGCGCCGTGAGCGACGCGCGCCGGGATCGCCGCTGACGCGCGGCCGCGATGATTTACCTCGACACAAGCTGCCTGCTGAAGCTCTTGCTGGAGGAGCCTGAGAGCCAGGCGGTGCGGCTGGCCGTAGCTCGAGAGGCCGACGTTATCGTGTCGGCGCTCACGGAGCTCGAGACCTCGGTTCAGCTGCGCGCGGGCTGGCTCGCCGGGGAATATCGACAAGCGCGGTATCGCGCCTACATCGGCCGACTGAACGCCTTCCGGGCGTTTGATCCGTTCCGGTTCCGGCCGTTGCCCGGCTCGCTGTTCGCGACGGCACTACGCCAGGATCGGGGTGCCGGCCGGGTCCATTGCCGCACCCTCGATCGACTTCACCTGGCCGCCATGGAGGAACTGGGTGTGCGGCGCCTGATGACCAACGACGCCGCCGAGGCCGCCGGCGCGACGGCGCTCGGCTTCGAGGTCATGAGCCCGGGACTCTCGTCGCGGTAAGAGACCGCCGCGATCCTCAGGCGAGCGTGTTTCGAAGCTCGCCGATCCCTTCGATCCAGAGCGAGTGTCGCCACCCGGCATGCCATACACGAACTGGAGGTCACGCTTGGGCGCGACACAGCTCTTCACAGCGTTGCCTGGCGTAGTCCCGCGCCGAGAACAGAACGCCGGTCGCCTCGCCTGACGTCGCGACGATGTAGGGGTCCTCCCCAAAAAATAGGTAGCTGGTCAAGAGCGTCTCGATGGTCATGCCTGGTTGGTGAACGGAACGCAGATACTCGTCGACGATCTCTCGCGATGCCTCGATCGCCGCCGCGAGGGTAGGAAACACACCGAGCTCGTAGCGCTCGGACTCATCCATGTAGTGGAAGTTGTCGTCGACGAGGACCTTGTACGCCATCGGCCCACGAGCGTAGCCTAGAGGGAGGCACGAACGCTGAAGGCGCCGAACTTCCTGTTCATCATCACCGACCAGCAGCGCGCCGATCACCTCGGCTGCTACGGCAACCCGATCGTGCGCACGCCGCACATCGATGCGCTGGCTCGTGCCGGTTTTCGCGCGGAGCAGTGCTACGTCGCCACACCGATTTGTGTCTTTTCACTTCGACGAGTCGCGATTCGAGACCCACTGCTGCAAGCGCGTCCTTGACGACGGCGCCGCGGCGGTCTTCCTTTGACCTCTGCCAAATCGCGATGCCCGGTCCCGGCGACGCGATTCGAATCTGCTCGGACACGCCATCGACGGGGACCCCTGCCATCTCGAACCCCTGCTTAATCAACTTGGCCAACTGGATCGCTTCGCGATCACCCTGGAGAGCTTCGAGGTAAATGGGCTGATCCAGTACGCCGAGATCCTTGAGCCGGCCGGCAACGATACGCACTTGCTCAGACGTCAGGGTGCGCCCTTGTTGCTCCTTCTCAAGTCGGATGATGTTCGCGCGCAACGCCGCTTGAACCCGGTTCCCGGTAACCGTAGCAGTTTGAAACGCGTCGTTTGCTCGGCCCCAGTCCATCGTCAGAGTCTCAGGATGTTGTCCAACTACTATTCGACTGCAGCGTCGTCATCTGTCACGGGATGGCGGCATCCAACCGTGGATGCGAGCATCTTTA
>JBGOTH010000214.1:0-5764 GCA_041476345.1 Methylomirabilia bacterium | reverse complement strand
GCGTAGGCATCGATGTTGCCGCGCTCCAGGGCCGCCACCATCTCCGGCGCCTCCACGTTGACCACCGTGTAGTCCGCCGCGTTGAGCTTGAGCTTGTCCAGCATGGCCAGCCAGAACACTTCGCCGCCGGAGCCTCGGGCCACGCCGACCTTCTTCCCCTTGAGCTGATCCAGGTTGTCGATATTGCGGCCCACCACGGCGATCCAGCGCACCAGGCGCGTGGCCTGGGCGACGACCACCACGTTGGGGTCCAGGTTGTGGTTGGCGACCCCGGCGATCTCGGAACCGAACGCGGATTCGATCTGGCCGTTGATGAGGAAGGACACCATCGCCGAGCCGGACGGCCCCGTGTTGATGCGCACGTCCAGCCCGTGCTTCTTGAACAGACCCTCTTCCTGGGCCACGTAGTAACAGGAAAACACCGGGTCCACGCCGGTGCCGATGACCATCTTGGTCTGTGCCCATGCCGTACTGCTCCAAGCGAGCACACTCAATACGAGCAGGTAGGTTGCGCCGCGAGTCCACATGACAGTCGCCCTCCTCGGCCGGCGGCCTAGGTCGCCGGCGAATATTTGCCCGCGAACGTGTAGATGCTCCAGCGGAACATGCGATCCACGGCGAACCCGAGCAACCCAAGGGTGACCAGGGACACGAAGATCTCGTCCACCAGCATGAACAGCCGCCCATCCCACAGCATCTTGCCGAGCCCGTCGTTGGCCGCGATCAGCTCCGCCGCCACGATGGTGGTGAAGGAGTTCGCCATCGCCAGGCGCATCCCGGTGAGGATGTAGGGAACGGTCGCCGGCAACGCCACGTGAAAGAAGATCTGCGCCCGCGTCGCTCCGAGGGATTGCGCGGCTCGGATCTTGTCGGGCGCGATGGCCGAAACGCCTGCCGCCGTGTTCAGAATAACGATGAAGATCGTCGTGTAGATGATGAGGAAGATCTTCGCGCCTTCGCCGATCCCGAACCAGATCACCGCCACGGTGATCATGGCCACCGACGGTATGAAGCGCAGGAACTCCGTGTACGGCTCCAGCACCTTTCGTACGGGCCGGAACGAGCCCATGGCGAGCCCGATGGGCATGCCCAACAAGGAGCCGGCAATGAACCCGACCACGATGCGCTCCATGCTGGCGGACACGTGCCCCCACAGCACGCCGTTGCGCAGGAGCACCACGCCTTTGCTGAACACGACCGTGGGCGGCGGGAACAACACGGAGCTGACCACGTAGAGGGATGCCAGCTCCCAGATCAGGAACAGGCTGATAAACCCCACCGCGTAGCCCCCGTACACGTCCCACATGCGTCGCATTCGCTATTTCGCTCGGGCCATGGCGATGGCGACTTCGTCGCGGATCATCTCATACACCTGCTTGTAGTATTTCAGGAACACATCGTCCGTGCGGCTGCGCGCCCCATTCAGCGCGACCTCGACCACCCCTTTCACCTGCGATCGGGGCCCGGCGCGCATCACGCCGATGCGTTGGCCCAGCGTCACGGCCTCGTCGATGTCGTGGGTAATGAAGAGGACGGTCGTGCGCGTGGTGTGCCAAATGCTGGCCAGCTCCTCCTGCATCAGCGAACGGGTCTGTGCATCCAGCGCGGCGAAGGGTTCATCCATGAGCAGCATCGTCGGCTCGTTCGCCAGCACCCGCGCGATCTGGATGCGCTGCTTCATCCCGCCGGACAGCTCGGCCGGATACTTCTGCGTCTGGCCGGTGAGGCCGACCAGCTCCAGATAGTGCATGGCGCGCTCGCGCCGCGCCGCCCGGCCCACGTGCCGCATGCGCAACCCGAACTCGACGTTCTCGATGGCGGTGAGCCAGCCGTAGAGCGAGTCGTCCCCTTGAAACACCACGCCGCGGTCGCGACCGGCGCCGGTCACCGGACGACCGTCCATCAGGATCTGCCCTGCGGTGGGGGCCTCGAAACCCGCAAGCATTTTCAGCACGGTCGTCTTGCCGCACCCGCTGGGGCCGAGGAGGCAGAAGAACTCCCCCGCCTCGATGTCGACGCTGAAGTGCTCGACCGCTCCGTAGTCGACGCCCTGCAGCGACCGGTAGGTCTTCTCCACGTCGTGGAACGACACCAGCGGCATGATCGTCGCGACTATAGCCGCTTCAGCGCGGTGTGGCTATTCGACGCCGAGCGCACGCAGCACGTCGCGCTCCAGCGACACGAGCGCCGGGTCCTCCGGCGCGCGCGTGCGCGGCGCGTCGATCGGGAATTCGGCGATGATGCGCGACGGCCGTGGCGACAGCACGCACACGCGGTCGCCGAGGTACACGGCCTCCAGCGCGTTGTGCGTGACGAAGACCACGCTCGCCTCGATCTTGTCGCGGAAGCGCAGGAGCTCGCGGCGCAGGGCGCGCGCCGTCAGCTCGTCGAGGTGGCTGAACGGCTCGTCCATCAACAGGACCTCCGGCTCGATCGCGAGCGCGCGCGCGATCGCCACGCGCTGCTGCATGCCGCCCGACAACGCGAGCGGATACTCGTCGGCGAACTGATCGAGGCCGACGAGTGTCAACACCTCACGGGCGCGACTCGCCCGATCCGTCCGTGACACGCCCGCCGCTTCCAGCGCGAACTCGATATTCCCACGCACCGAGCGCCAGTTGAGCAGGCGAGGTTTCTGGAAGACGTAGCCGATACGGTGGCGGGTCGGGTCGAACGGCTGTCCATCCATCAAGATCGTGCCGGCATCCGGCGTGAGGAGTCCGGCGACCAGGTTCAGGATGGTGGACTTGCCGGCGCCCGACGGGCCGACGAGACAGACGAAGCCGCGCGCCTCCACCGTGACGTCGAGACCGTCCAACACGTCGAGGGCGCGGCCGTCCGCTCGCGTGAATCGCTTGCGCACGCCACGAAGCTCGAGCGCCACTAGAGCGACACCGCGGGGCGCCAGCGCGTGAGCCGCCGCTCGATCGGCAGCATCACCGCGTACTCGAACGCGAACATCACGAGCGTGAAGCCCGCCGTCCACGCGAGAACGTCGTCCATCGAATACGAGGAGAAGCTGCGGTTGATCATGTAGCCGACGCCGCTCGAGAGGCCGAACATCTCGGACAGCACCACCACCTTCCATCCGAGCGCGAAGCCGAGGCGCGCGCCCGCGAGACAGAAGGGGAGGAGCTGCGGCAGCACGACGTCGCGCAGGAGCGCGCGGCGCGAGGCCCGGAACACGTGCGCCATTTCGACCAGGTCGCGGTCCAGGCTCTTCGTGCCCTGCCACATGTTCAGCGTGAGCATCGGCAGCACGACGACGACGATCGCGAACACGGGCGCCATCTCCGTGATGCCGAACCACATGACGGCGAGCACGGCCCAGCAGAGACCCGGAATCGTCAGGCCCACCAGCACCCAGGACTCGAGGATGCCTTCCGCGAGCCGGCGCGACCCCATGAAGATGCCCGCGAAGACGCTGACGACGAACGCGATGCCGAAGCCGAGGACGACGCGTTGGATCGTCGCGCGCAGGTGAAACCAGAAATCGCCGCGCGCGGCCAGCTCGACGAGGCGGCGCGCGACGACGAGCGGACCGGGAAGGAGCGTCGGCGGAAAGAACGAAGCGAGAAGCGCCCAGAGTGCCAGGATGCTTGCGACCGAGAGAAGCCAGACGGTGCGCCGCATCAGCGGAGAACGGTCACGATCTCCTGCGCCGGCACCTGCTTGATCTGGCCGAGGCGCGCCGCCTCCTTCACGCTCTCCATCGCGCTCGCGACCGCCACGTCGTTCCATTCGGTCGGGAAGATCTTCAGCATGCGCTGCCGCGCCAGCTCGATCTCCGCCTTCGTCCTGAGGCCGAGGAACTCCGCCTCCGCGTCGATGAGGTCCGGCGTGCGATTGAGCTGGCGCAGCGCGTCCAGCAGCATGTCGGCGAGGCGCTTTGCCGCGGCGCGGTTCTTCGTGAGCCATTCGCGATGCGCGCCGGCGCCGAGGAAGAGCCAGTCGCCCTTGCCGTTCTTCTTCCACTCGTCGTTGAGGCCCATCACGATCCGGAAGTTGCCTTCGGCGAGCAGCTTGGTGGCGATCGGCTCGTGGATGGCGAGCGCGTCCACCTGCTTGCGCTGGATGAACGTGACGAGCGCCGGGGGCGGGCCCGTCACTGGCTGGAAGTCGCGCTCGAAATCCATCCCGCCGCGCGCGGCGAGGATCTGCAGGCCGCGATACGCGCCGGACACCTTGTCGAGGGCGCCGATCTTCTTGCCTTTCAGGTCGGCGAAGCTTTGCGCGGGAGAATCCTTCCACACAAGCAGGTACGTGTGCATGTAGAGCAGCGGCGCGAAGATGACGATGTCCAGGCCCTTGTCGCGCACGTCCGCCGCGGTGACGACAGGGAAGAGCCCGGCGTCGACTTGCTTGAGCAACACCGCCTTTTCGGCGCCGGCGGGGTCGAGGATCTTCACGTCGAGCTTCAGGTCGTACTTTTTCTCGAGGTCGAGCCGGCGCACGACCTGGGTGACGAGCCCGACCGTGGCCGTGGAGCTCGCGAAGGTGATCGGCGGCGCCTGCGCGCGCACCAGGCGCGGTGCCAGTGCGAAGGGCGTCGCTACCGCGGTGGTCCGAAGAAACGCGCGCCGGTTCACGCGAGCAGCTTCACGAGCGCGTCCGGCGCGCTCAGCATCGGATAGTGGCCCGTGTCGAGCTCGTGGTACGAGCCGCCGAGCTTTTCCGCCGTACGGCGCTGGTGCGTCTCCGGTGGATTGAGCGCCTGCGTGCACCGAATGACCGACGCGCTCCACTTCTGGTCCCAGAACGTCGTCGCCACCATCGGCGCTTCGAGTGCCGCGACCGGATGCGGCGTGATGCGGTCGACCGCCCACGTGCGCAGCGACGGCTCGAGATTCTTGAACATGCGGTTCTCCGCGTCTTCGCGCGATGGGCCGGTGGAAAGATCGCCCACCCGGTTTGGCGCCGGGCGCTTGACGATCGAATCCACGCGCTCGCCGGGAAGCAGCGCCAGCGCGTCGAGGAACACGAGGCGTGCGATCCGGTCACGCACCGTTTCCGACGCTTTCTGGATGACCATGCCGCCCGCGCTCGTGCCGACGAGGACGACGTCGCGCAGGTCTTCGTAGAAGAGGAGCCCGGCGATTTCTTGCGCGTGCGTCGCGATCGTGATGCCCGCGCGGAGCTGATGGCTCCGTTCCGCGCAGCCGTCGAGCGTGGGCGCGTAGACCGTGTGGCCGGCGCTGCGAAGGCGCGTGACGACCGGTTTCCAGATCCAGCCGCCCTGATACGCGCCGTGCACCAACACGTAGGTCGCCATCGCTATTTTCCTTTGCCGACGGTGACGCCGGCGAGTCGCTCGAAGATCTTGAGGACGGCGGAGCCGTCTTCCTTGTTGAAGCCG
Organism: Methylomirabilia bacterium; assembly: GCA_041476345.1. Taxonomy (GTDB): domain Bacteria; phylum Methylomirabilota; class Methylomirabilia; order Rokubacteriales; family CSP1-6; genus VGLJ01. The sequence goes on along the minus strand of JBGOTH010000214.1, from coordinate 408 downwards.
GCCGCGCGCGCCATTTGATAGACCTGCTGCGTCACGTTGGCGAGGAGCACCGGCACGCCGAGGTGCTTGGCGAACGCCGTCTCCAGCTCCTGGTCCTTGAACGAGATGTCGATGGTGCCGCCCGGCGCGAAGTCCCGCCGGAGCATCCTCGGCACGCGGGTCTCGAACGCGTAGCTCGTGCCCGTGCTGACACGCACCACGTCGTAGATCGTCTGCGGATCGAGCCCGGCCTTCACGCCCATCACGAGCGCCTCGGCGACGGCCACCGTGTTGACCTGGACCAGCATGTTGTTGACGAGCTTCATGGCAAGGCCCTGGCCGAGCCCGCCGACGTGGAAGATGTTCGTGCCCATCGCCTTGAAGAGATCGCCGCACGCGGCCACCGTTTCATCCTTGCCGCCGCAGATC
>JBGOTH010000213.1:0-5783 GCA_041476345.1 Methylomirabilia bacterium | reverse complement strand
CGTGATCACCCCGTCCTTGCCCACCTTCTCCATCGCCTCCGCAATCAGGTTGCCGATCGTCTTGTCGTTGTTCGACGCGATCGTCGCCACCTGCGCGATCTCCTTCTTGTCCTTCGTCGACTTCGACAGCTTCTTCAGCTCGTCCGTCACCGCCCCGACGGCTACCTCGATGCCGCGCTTGAGACCCATCGGATTCGCGCCGGCGGTCACGTTCTTCAGACCCTCGCGGAAGATGGCCTGCGCGAGCACGGTCGCGGTGGTGGTGCCGTCGCCCGCGATGTCGGAGGTCTTCGACGCCACCTCCTTCAGCATCTGGGCGCCCATGTTCTCGTACGGATCCTTGAGCTCGATCTCCTTGGCGACGGTGACGCCGTCCTTGGTGATCGTCGGGCTCCCGAACTTCTTGTCGATGACGATGTTGCGGCCCTTCGGACCGAGCGTGGCCTTCACGGCCTCGGCCAGAATGTTCACGCCCTTGAGCAGGCTGGCACGCGCCTCCTCGTCGAACTTCAGCTGCTTCGCCATGGATTACGTTCCTCCTTGATGATCGGTATAAGTCCGCTACTCGAGGATGGCGAGAACGTCTTCCTCGCGAAGAATCAGGTATTCCTTGTCCTCGATCTTGACTTCCGCACCCGAGTACTTGCCGAAGAGGATCCTGTCGCCCGCCTTGACGTCCAGCGGGATCCTCTTACCGTCCTCGGTGATCTTGCCGCTCCCCGCTGCGATGACCTTGCCCTCCTGCGGCTTTTCCTTCGCGGTGTCGGGGATGATGATGCCGCCCCTCTTGACTTCCCCTTCCTCGAGCCGCTCGACGAGGATGCGGTCGTGCAGCGGACGAATCTTCATAGCCATAGCTCCTGCGCCTCCTGATTTGGCTGTGTTAGACCCACGATGTGGCTTCCTGCAGAATGTCTCGACATCGCTCCACGTTAGCACTCAACAAACTTGAGTGCTAATATAGCCGCGCGTTTCTGGCCGGGCAAGCGAAAATATCAGGAGATCACAATGCCTAAGAACATATTGATTTCGCGTGGTTTGTCGCCCGAAGCACTGACGTTGATCCCTCAGGATGTGGTCGTCGATCTGAACAGTCATGAACGCCAGTTGAGCCGGCAGGAGCTGCTGACCCGGCTCCAGGGCAAGCAAGGTCTCATCTGCCAGATCACCGACACCATCGACGACGAGGTCCTCGCGACGCCGGGCCTTCGCGTGGTCTCGAACGTGGCGGTCGGCTACAACAACATCGACACCGCAGCCGCGAAGCGGCGTGGAGTCGTCGCCACCAACACGCCGGACGTCCTCACCGAGACGACGGCCGACTTCGCGTGGGCGTTGTTGATGGCGGCCGCTCGGCGCGTGGTCGAAGCGGACCGCTACGTCCGCTCAGGCGAGTGGGGGAGCTGGAAGTGGGACCTCCTCTGGGGTCTCGATGTCTACGGCAAGACCCTCGGCCTGATCGGTTTCGGTCGAATCGGACGGGCGGTGGCGCGACGCGCGCGCGGCTTCGACATGCGCGTGCTCTACCACGACACCGTTCGGTCGACGCCTGACGTGGAGCGCGATCTCAAGGCGACCTACGTCGACAAGGACACGCTCCTGCGCGAGTCGGATTTCGTCAGCCTGCACGTTCTTCTGTCCGCCGAGACCCGTCATCTCATCGACGAATCCGCGCTGCGCTCGATGAAGAAGACGGCCGTGCTGGTCAATGCCGCCCGGGGCCCGATCGTCCATGAAGCAGCGCTCGTGCGCGCGCTGACCGAGAAGTGGATCGCCGCCGCGGGGCTCGACGTGTTCGAGGAGGAGCCGAAGGTCCATCCAGGGCTCCTGCCGCTGACCAACGTGATCATGGCGCCGCACATCGCGAGTGCGTCGTTCGACACCCGCGTCGCGATGTCGACCCTGGCCGTCAAGAATTGCCTCGCGGTACTGGAGGGTAGGCCCCCCATCACACCGGTCACGTAGCGAGCCGTCGCTCCAAGCGCGCGAGGCGATAGCTGAACGCCTCGACGATCCGGGCCGAGGCACCGCCCGCCGCCGCGAGATCGAGGGCCCGCGTGACGACATCGCGCGCCGTCGGCAAGTCGCGCGCCCGATGCTCGTGGAACTTCGCGAGCTCTTCCCATGGCCGGGGATCGAACGCGGGCGCGGCGAGCGCGGTCTCCCAGAGCGCGCGGGCTGCGGCCCAGCGCGCGCGGCGCTTCTCCCACCGTGCGAGCCGCAGGCGCACGGCGTATCCGAAGTCCTCCTCGAGTCCGCCGGCGAGCGCCGCTTCGTAGCAGCCGCACGCACGCTCCAGATCTGTGCGCTCCCAGAGCCGGCCGAGCCCGGCGTATTCCTCCGGTGCGAGCATCGCCGTGTCGCCCTCGACCGCGCGACCGAGCCACCCGAGAAGACCCGCGAGCGCCAGAACGTCGTGCCGGTTGTGCGCGAGCACGTCGCGAAGCGGCGCCGCGACACGACGACGCAGGAATTGGAAGTAAAGCGAAGGAATGACGGCACCCGGCACGTCGCGCTCGCGCAACACGCCGAGTACGCGCCGCTCGAGCGTGCCGAGACGACAGTCCCCGAGCCAGTCGCCCCACACCTTGCGCGCGGGATGCATGAGGTCGACGTGGGGCAGCGTGAGGGGCCATCGTCGCCGCTGAAGGATGAAGCGCGTCTCGAGGAGCGGCACGTCGAAGCCGCTTCCGTTGAATGTCACGATTCCCGTCGCACCCTCGAGGAGCGGCGCCAGGGCCGCGACGAGCGCCGGTTCCTCGTCGAGATCGCGCAGGAAGAACTGCGTCAGACGGAGCCGATCACCACTGAAGTACGCCACGCCGACGAGGAAGGCGTAGGTGCCGGTGCCTCCGGCGAGGCCCGTCGTCTCCGTGTCGAGAAAGACGAGGCCGCGGGGGTCGACCGCCACCCCCAGCGCGGGCGCGAGCACGGCGAGCGTCGAGGGCGCGATCCCGAGGATGTCACCGAGCGCGACAGGGCCGTACCGCTCGGAGAGCGCGAGATCCTCGTGAACGGCAAGCACGGTCCCCGCGCCGGTTTCGAGGACCTCGCCACCGAGCGTCTTCTCCACGGGCTCCGCCGCGCGGCGCGGCGGGCGGGCGCCCTCGATACGTCGGATGACACGGCGGAGGTCGTCGAGCGTGGGCACGTGCTCAGGAAGTGAGAAGCGCGAGGATGGCGGCCGCGGTCGCTTTCGCCCGCCGTCCCACTTCGTTGACGGGACCGACGCACGATGGGCAGCCCCACGCGCAGGGGCACGCGCGAAGCGTGTCGCGCGCGTGTTGCACGAGTTCCGGCAGCACTTCGAAGAGACGCTCGGCGAGGCCGATGCCGCCCGCCTGGGCGTCGTAGAGATAGATCGTCGGGTTGAAGGTCTCCGCGTCGAGGAGCCGACGGCGCGTCGACTCACGGGTCGCGACCATCGTGCCGCGCTCCGCGGGCTCGCCCGCCTCGGCAGGCGTCGTGTCACCGAGCCACGAGCCGAGATCGCGGACGTCGCAGAGCAGGAAGATCGGCCCGAGGCGGTGGAGGAGGTGCATGACGCCGCGCAGGCCGTCGATCAGCTCTTCACGCGAGGGATTCACCCGCGCGAGCACGGCGGGCGGCACGGTCAGCCAGATGCTCGTCGTCTGCATCTCCTGCTGCGGCAATTCGACTTCGCCGGAACCGACGTTCTCGAGCGTTCCCATCTTGATCTTCTTGAAGCCCACGACCTTCTCGGCGACCAGCACCTCGCCCTGCTCGGCACGGAAGGAGGGGTGCTGGCGGTCGGCGAGCCGGCGCAGGATCCACACGCCCTTCGCGCTCACCGCGTCGGTGAAGTAGTCGACACGGACCCGCTTGACGTAGGCGACCTTCTCCTCGTCTTCGCGGAAGCGGAGCTCCTGCACCTCGTAGGGATCGCTCTCGACGAGATAGATCGCCTTCGGGTGGATGGTGGCGAACGCACTCCCCCAGTCGACCTCCGCGATGACTTGCCGCCGCTTCGTCTGCTTCTCGTCGCGGGCGGTGGTGTCGATGACGAGGAAGTTGTCGGTCGTGAGGGTGCGGAGCGAGACGTGATCGGCCGGATAGGTCTCGTTCGCCCAGTGCCAGCGCGTTCCCGCCCGGTGCAGCAGTCCTTCGTCCTCGAGGGCGGCGAGCTCGCGGCGCACGTCGCGCTCACCGAACGGCTCACCGTCCAGGAACGGCAGCTCGAACGTTGCACACTTCAGATGGCTCATGAGGATGAACGGGTTGTCGGGATTGACGCGCGCGTGCTCCGGGCTCGCCCCGAACAGATAGTCGGGGTGGCTCATCATGAACTGGTCGAGCGGCGCGCTGGTGGCGACGAGGATCGCCGCCGACGGCTCCGAGCGGCGGCCGGCCCGGCCGACCTGCTGCCACAGCGACGCGATCGTACCCGGGTAGCCCGCCAGGACGGCCACGTCGAGGTGGCCGATGTCGACGCCGAGCTCGAGCGCGTTCGTCGAGACGACGCCGAGCACGTGACCGTCCCGCAGCCCCTGCTCCACCGCGCGCCGGCGCGTCGGCAAATACCCGCCGCGATACCCTCGCACCATGCCCGTATCGCCGGTCGTGTCGGCGACGCCGGCCTTGATGGAGGTCAGGAGCACCTCGGTCGAGAGCCGACTCTGCGCGAACACGATGGTCGGAATGCGCTCGCGCAGAAATCGGAGGGCGAGTCGCGACGCTTCCGCGAGGTACGGTGCGCGGATCCCGAGCTCGGGGTTCACGACCGGGGGGTTGTAGCAGACGAAGAGCTTGTCGCCGGTCGGCGCGCCGCTCTCGGTCACGTCGCCGACGGGCGCGCCGATGATGTTCTCCGCGTGCTCGCGGGGGTTCGCGATAGTCGCCGAGGCCATGATGAATTGCGGGTCGGCGCCGTAGTGGCGGCAGATGCGCCGGAGGCGCCGCAGCAGGTTGGCGACGTGGCTCCCGAAGACGCCGCGATACGCATGCAGCTCGTCGATGACGACGAACCTCAGATTCTGGAAGAGCGTCGCCCATTTCGTGTGGTGCGGCAGGATGCCGGAGTGCAGCATGTCCGGATTCGTCAGCACGAGGTTCGCCCGGGCGCGGACCGCGCGACGCGCATCCTGCGGCGTGTCGCCGTCGTACGTGAACATCTTGAGCTCGGGCAGCTGCGTGGCGAGCTGTTCCAGCTCCGCGAGTTGATCCTGCGCCAGCGCCTTGGTGGGGAAGAGATAGAGGACGCGCGCATCGGCCTGATGGAGCAGCGTCTGCAGGACAGGAAGGTTGTAGCAGAGCGTCTTGCCGGAAGCCGTCGGCGTGACGACGACGACGTTCTCGCCCTTTTCGACGAGCTCCCATGCGCGCGCCTGGTGCGAGTACAGCTCGGTGATGCCGCGCGCACGCAACGCTTGGGCGATGCGAGGATCGAGCGACGCGGGGAACGGAGCGAGGACAGCGGCGCGCGCGGGAACGTGCCGGGTCGCCGCAACGCACGAACCGGTCGAGCGCGATACGAGGATGTCGTCGAGGATCTCGCCGAGCATCGCGGGCCAATATATCACGTCACCTGTATAGTGTGACAAGATGCGGCTCCGCCACTGGCTACCGCCCGTCGTGTGGATGATCGTCATCCTGTCCCTTGCGTCGGATACGGGCAGTGCCGAACGAACCGGGCGTCTGATCCTCCCACTCCTCCGATTCCTGGTCCCGGGCGCCTCCCCGGAACAACTCGACACGCTGCACGCGATCGTCCGCAAGCTCGGCCATCTCACGGAATACGGGGTGCTCGCGGCGCTCTGGTTGCG
>JBGOTH010000212.1:0-5785 GCA_041476345.1 Methylomirabilia bacterium | reverse complement strand
GGCGTTCCGCGCGGAGCAGGTCCGCCTGCGTGAGGCGGGACGTTTCGTGGGAATCGGGTTCGCCGTCTACAACGAGCTGACCGGCTTGGGGCAGGCGGCGTCGGCCGGACCGCGCATGCCGTTCCGAACGGGGCACGAGGGTGCGACGGTGCGCATGGATCCCTCGGGTGCGGTGACCGTGCTTGCCGGTGTGACGTCTCAGGGTCAGGGTCTCGAGACGACGGTGGCGCAGCTCGTGGCGGCCGAGTTGGGTGCGCCGATCGACACGATCACCGTCGTCCTGGGTGACACCGACGCGACGCCGTTCGGCCTGGGGGCGTTCGCCTCGCGACAGGCCGTCATCGGTGGTGGAGCCGCGACCCGCGCCGCGGCGGCCGTGCGCGAGAAGGTCGTCCGCATCGCCGCGCACCTGCTCGAAGCCGCGCCGGACGACCTGGACGTCGCCGACGGCCGCGTGTCTGTCAAGGGCGTGCCCGCGCGCGCCATCACCTTGGCCGAGATCGCGCGCGTCGCGCTCCTCGAAACGCATCGGCTGCCGCGGGACACCGAGCCGGGCCTCGACGCCACGCGGTTCTACGATCCGATCCGCGGAACGTTCGCAGCGGGCGCGCAAGCGGCCGTGGTCGAGGTGGATCTCGCGACCGGAGCGATCGCGATTCGCCGCTACGTGTGCGTGGAAGACGCCGGACGTGTCATCAACCCGTCGATCGTCGAGGGACAAGTCCACGGCGCGATCGCGCAGGGCATCGGCGGCGCGCTCTTCGAGCACATCGTCTACGACGACACCGGGCAGCTCCTCACGGGCACGCTGATGGACTACGCGCTTCCGACGGCGGTGACGATTCCGTCGCTCGAGACCAGCCACATCGAAGAGCCTGCCGGCAACCTGATCGGGGTGCGCGGCGTGGGCGAAGGCGGCACGCTCGGCCCGGCCGCCGTGTTGGCGAACGCCGTCGCCGATGCGCTGGCATCGTTCGCGATCGAGACCAACCAGCTTCCACTCGCGCCCGCGCGGCTGTGGGCCGCGACCGGTCGGGAGAAGCGGATCAGCTGACTCGCTTCCGCGAACGTGTCCGGCAAAGCCGCCAGGCGACCGCGCTGGTCAAGAGCCACATCGCGATGATGGCCGCGCTGCCGAAGGGAATCCAGACGCCCCACTCGGCGACGGTCCGGCTGCGCGCGATGCCGTAGAACGGGATGAGCGCGCTCCACAGCAGATAGCCGGCCGGATAGCCGGCGCCGCCGATCGTGATGAGCGCCACGATCAGCCGCCGCAGCGCCGCGGCGTGCACGAGCGTCGCCGCGACCATCGTGGCGACGATGATGATGGTGCCCATCCCTTCCGCGTGCATGTGGAACAACCGCAGGCCCGCGTCGAACTTGACGAGCGCCTCGTCGAGAATCGCTTCGTCGACATCCCGCACCCCCACCAGGCCGTGGACCACGGGCCGCGCCAGCATCACGCCGCGCGCCCAGCGCGCCAGCTCCACCTTGAACTGCGACATCGCGCCGCCGCCCACTTCCGCGCACGCGATCAGGAGCACGCCGACGAGCAGGACGGGCAGGGGCGGGAGGCGCCAGCCGCTCATGTCGCGCGCGGCCGGCGCAGGAACGCGGCGAGCCCGAGGAGCCCGAGGAGGGTCGCGGTCCCCAGCGGCGCCAGCACGTAGCGCTCGGCGAGCATGACGCCGGTATCGCGACCGGCCTCGAGCACCGCCGTTGCGTAGACAAGGAAGCCGAGCGGAAAGAGGGCGCCGAGGACGAACAGCGTGTAGAGGACGCCGCGCACGCGACGGCGGGGAACGGCCGTCGCCACCAGGGTGCCCGCGAGGAGGATCACGGGGCCGAGGCCTTCGGCGTGAAGGTGGAGGAAGGAGAGCCCGGCTTCACTCGCGAAGACGGCTTGGCTGATGACCTCGTCGTCGTACTCGCGCGAGCCCGCGAGGCCGTGCGCGGGTGCGTTGGCGACGACCCGCGCGCGCGCGAAGCGCGCGGTCTCGGACCGCGCCTGTGACATGAGGGCGCCGGCGGTTTGCCCGAGCGCGATCACCAGGAGCGCCACGAACACGAGGACGAGCGGGGGGCGTCTCACGCAGCCGCAGTATACTCAGCCCGTGATGCGTCGGGGGGCGGACTACGTCAAGAGCCTCCAGGACGGGCGCGCGATCTTCCTCGACGGCCACCGTGTCGACGACGTGACCACGCACCCGGCCTTCGCCGAATCCGTGTTGCGCATCGCCGAGCGCTACGATGCGGCCGGGAAGGCGGAGGACGTCACGACGTGCCTCGACCCCGTGAGCGGCCGGCGGATCGGCGCTATGTGGCTCATCCCGCGCTCCGCGGAAGACCTCGGGATCCGTCGCGCCGTTCACCGGTTCTGGGCCGAGGGCTCGTACGGCCTCATGGGGCGCACGCCCGACCACGTGGCGTCGGTCCTCACCGCGTTCGCGGGCTGGCGGCAGCTCTTCGATCGCGCGGGTCGCCGGTTCGGCGACAACGTCGTCCGCTTCTACGAGCGGGCGCGCGACGAAGACCTCTACGTGGCGTACGCGATCGTGCCGCCTCAGATCGATCGCGGGACGCCCGCGCACCAGCATTCCACGCCGTTCCTCCATCCCGGTGTGCTCAGGGAAACCGACGCGGGCATCGTGATCCGCGGCGCGCACGCCATCGCGACGTCGGTGACCATGGCCGACTGGCTCTACGTGAGCTACATCACGCCGCTCGCGCCCGGCGACGTCGACTACGCGATCTCGCTCGTCGTCCCCGTGAACGCCGAGGGCCTGCGCCTCCTCCCGCGGCGGCCGTACGCCACGCTCGCCACCAGCGTCTACGACTACCCGCTCTCCGCGCGGTACGACGAGGTGGACACCACCGTGGTGTTCGACGACGTCTTCGTGCCGTGGGAGCACGTGTTCATCTACAAGAACGTCGACCTCGTGACCGCGCAGTTCCGCGAATCGCCCGCGCACGTCACCGCGAATTTTCAGTCGCTGGTGCGGTTCGGCGTCAAGCTCGAGCTGCTCGCCGGCCTGGTCGCCAAGCTGGTCGAGGTCCAGGGGAGCGGCGGCGACGCGGCGACGCAGGCGACGCTCGGCGGCGACATCGCCGCGCACTGCGCCGCGTTCGACGCGCTGGCGAAGGCGGCCGAGCGTTTCCCGCTCATCAGCGAAGGCTACGCGCGCCCGCACCCGCAATACGTGTACGCGGGGATGAGCCTGCAGCGTCGGATCATCGTGGACCTGTACCGCACCGTGCGTGAGCTGGGCGGCGGCGCCTTCCAGAACATGCCCTCGTCCGAGGCCAGCTTTTTATCGGGGGAGACGAGCGCCATGACCGAGCGCTACTACCAATCGGCGGCGCGCGGCGCGCGGGACCGCATCAAGCTCCTCAAGCTCATCTGGGATTTCATCGGCACCGAGTACGGGGGTCGCCAACTCCAGTACGAGATGTTCTACTCTGCGGCACAGCCGGTGGTGAACCGGCGCATGTACCGCGCCTACGACTGGGCGAAGGCCACGGCCATGGTCGACCGCCTGCTCGGAGAATACTGACGGAGAGGATGACGCATGGCAACGACAGCCGCGGACTACGCACGCCTCGAGGACCGCATCGTGGCGCGCGATCAGAAGGGCGCGAGCGACGTGATGTACGGGCTCTTCAAGCAGGAGCGCCCCGTCACCGAGATCCTCCGCGAGACCATCCGCATCCATGCGCCGTACACCAACGTGCCGTACCACCAGCGCCTCGACGACGGCGTGGTGCGGTTCGTGAACAACGACCACTGCCTGCTCAGCGAGCGCGTGGGCCTGCCCCTCATGAAGATGGTGCGGCCCGAGCTGCGCTGGCTGCCGATGGCGCAGACCGTGTGGTACATGCCGACGGGGCTCGACCCGTGGAACCAGCTACTCGGCAAAGCGCCGGGCCACTACACGCGCCTCTACGACATCACCGTGCACCAGGAGCCGCCCCGGCCCGAGATCCACTGGCCCGATCAGGAGCCGCTCCGCACCGAGGGGCCGATCCGCGAGCGCCTCAATCACTGGCTGACGCTCGTGCAGCGCGGTGAGGTGCTCGAGTCGTACCGCGTGTTCCTCGGGTTGATGGAAGACACGCCGCACCGCACGGAAGTGCTCGCGCACCTCGCGTTCGCGGGGCTCATCGACGTGCAGGACCGCATGCTCCACAACCGCTCCTACACCACGGGCCACAAGTCGTTCCGCGCGCGCGCGATGATCGAGCTCGGCACCGCCATCGGCTGGGAGAACGCGCACAGCGTGCTCTACGCCGGCGTGCCGGACATCGCCGTCGGGCCTCGCTGGTACTCGACGTACGAGATGGGCTGCAACATCGTGCTGAACGTGCTCGACAACCGCGATGCCGAGCTCCTGAAGCAGGAGGCGGCGCTCACGCCGGCCGAAGAAGGGATGCTGGTCGAGGTGATCACGCGCGGCCGCGAGGTCAACGTGATCGAGTCGATCGTCGCCCTGCTCAAGGGCGGGCGCGGCGCGCGCCGGATCCTCGACGCGATCCAGGTGGCCGCGGCGCAGGTGCTGCTGGAGACCGGCGACCTCAACAACTACTCCATGTCGCAGCACGGCTACGAGTACTGCAACACGCTGGGCTGGTTCTACGACACCTTCCAGCATCCGCACCGGCTGAAGCTGCTCTTCGTCGCGGCGGCGTTCATCAATCACGCCGCCGAGCACCAGCGGGACACGCCGAACAACTTCGGCCGCCGGACGCTCGCGCCGCCGCCGGGTGCTGCGGGGTGGTCGTCGCGTCAGGTGTTGGAGCGCCTCGAAGCAGCGCTCCTCGCCTTGAAGCCCGACGAAGCGGTCGCGCTCACCGCGACGTACCTCGCGGGCGGGCACGACCGCGCACCGCTGATCCAGACGCTCGCGAGCGCCGCCGCGGAGACCGGCAACGATCCGCACAACCAGGAGCTCGGGCTCTGCATGCTCGAGGACTACGAAAAGACGAAGGCGCACGATCGCGATCGCCTGCTGCTGGCGGATGCCAAGCACACCGCGGGGCATCGCAAGTACGGCGATCACCTCGAGTGCTACCGGCGCTTCAGCGAAGCGATGGGAATCTAGTGCCCGCGCGCATCGGCTTCGTCGGCCTTGGCGCGATGGGCGGCAACATGGCGCGCCGGCTTGCGAGCGTCGGCTTCACCGTCACCGGCTACGATCCGAGTGCCGCGAACGCGAAGCGCTCCGGCGACGCGGGCGTGAAGATCGTCGAGTCACCGGCGGTGGCGGCTGACGGCGCGGATTTCGTGCTGTCGAGCGTGCCGGACCCGGCGGCGATCCGGCAGTCCTATCTCGGGCCCGACGGCGTGCTGACGCGCGCGCGGTCGGGGATGGTGCTCATCGACCTCAGCACGATCGATCCTGCCACGTGGCGCGAAGTCGGCGCCGCCGCCGCGAAGCACGGCGTCGATTGTCTCGACGCCCCGGTGAGCGGCGGCCCCGCCGACGCGGGTTCCGGCAAGCTCGTCTTCCTCATCGGCGGCGAGGCGAGCGTGATCGACAAGAGCCGCGCGATCCTGGACGCGCTCGGCAGCACCTTCCACCACGTCGGGCCGCTCGGCTCGGGTCTCATCGTGAAGCTCGTCAACAACGTGATGTCGGTCTGCAACGTGGTCATCGCCGCGGAAGCGATGGTGCTCGGCGTGAAAGCGGGCATCGAGCCCCAGGCGCTCTTCGACATGCTGTCGACGAGCGGCGGCCGCTCGTTCCATTTCCAGAAGCGTTTTCCGAACGTGCTCGCGGGCAACTTC
>JBGOTH010000211.1:0-5816 GCA_041476345.1 Methylomirabilia bacterium | reverse complement strand
GACCTGCGTGGCGGCGCCGGGGGCACCGAGCACGGCGTCGCGGCCCACGCGCACGTTGGTCAGCGTGACGGACGGGCTGTACGTCCCGCGCATGCCGAGCGTGTCCCACTTGCCGTCGGTCGTGATGCCCGGGGTGTCGGCGGGGACGATTATCTGAAGGAGTGCCTTGCCCATGTCGGATTCGCCGTCGAGCGCGCACCAGATCAGGTAATGCGAGGCGCCGAGCGCCATCGTGCAGAAATGCTTCACGCCGTCGACGATCACGCCGTCGCCGTCGACGCGTACCGCGGTTTCCATCAGGAAAGTGCGCGACAGGCTCACGGCGGGCTCGCTGCCCCAGCTTCCGAAGAGCCGGCCGCGCTCGACGACTTCCCCAAACCAGCGGCGTTTCTGCGTGTCGGTGCCGAGCACGTCGATGAACCGCATCACCGTCGAGTGCATGTGGAGCGTCATGGCCGTGCTCGCGCAGCCCTGTGCGATCGCCCGGATGACGCCGATGTAGCTCGGCATGTCGAGCCCGCGGCCGCCGTACGCCGACGGCACCGCCGCGGCGAGGAAGCCTTCCTTCCACAGCTCGCGCCAGCTCTCGACGGGATTCCGGGCGTCGCGGTCGACTTCGGCGGCGTACGGCGCGATGCGCTCACGCGTGAGACGCGCCGCGTGCGCGACGACCTCGGCTTGTGCCGGCGTGAGGGCCACAGGCTCAGCTCATCGCGCCGGCGGCGCTCGTGCGCGTCCGCGTGATGCAGCGACAGGTGCCGACCTGGTGCAGCTCGATCATGTTGCCGAACGGGTCGTCCATGAAGACCTGCTGCGACTCCGGCCCGACGATGCCGCGGGCGACCCAGTAGCTCACGCCGAGGCGATCCAGTTCCTTCTTCGCATCCTGGATGTCCGGCACCGCGAGCGCCACGTGCGGACGCGACGGATCCTTGCCCGGCCCCTGCGAGAACGTCGAGGCGCCGTCGACGCCCATGAGATGGATCTGTGCGCCGCCACCGACGTCCATCCAGAACCCGTCGATGGACGGGATGTGCGGCCGGCCTGGATCGGGATCGAGCCCGAGCACGTCGTGATAGAAGCCCAGCGCCTTCTTCGCGTCTTCCGACTTTGGTCCGATGCGGATGCCGTGGTGGTGGAGCTCGAGAACTTTCAGCGCCATGGACGCCCTCCCGACGAGACGATGTGCGGCGCATCTTATCGCGTTAGACTCCCCGAGGGAGGAACGGACGATGGCGGTGAAGGCGCTCCTGCATTACGCGCTCGAGGTGCCGGACCAGACGGTCGGCGAAAAGTTCTACACGAGCTTCGGACTCGTCAACGAAACGTCGTGTGACGACGCGGTGCACCTTCGACCGGCGCCGCTGCAGCGCGATGCCGTTCGCCTCTATCCCGGTGCGAAGAAGCGTCTCCACCACGTCGCGTGGGGCGCGCCGGGCGCGGAGTTCGCCGCCACGCGCGAATCGATCCGCCGCGCCGGCGTGCGCGAGGTCGATCCGCCGAAAGGTCTCGACGGCGGCGTCTGGCTCCGCGATCCCGACGGCAACCTGGTGAACGTGCGCGACGAGTCATCCGAAGTGCCGCCGGCCGATCCGCCGCTCCGGCTCAATAGCCCCGGCCACACGCAGCGCGAGGGCGAGCGTGGGTACCCGAAGCCGGGCTCGACGGTGAAGCCGCGCCGGCTCGGCCACGTGCTGCTCTTCACGCCGGACATGGATCGCCAGATCGACTTCTACACGCGCGTCCTCGGCATGAAGCTGTCCGACCGCGCCCAGAAGATCGTCGCGTTCATGCGCTGCACGCCCGATCACCACAACCTCGCGCTGCTCAGCTCGTCCGGCCCCGGATTCCACCACGGGTCGTTCGAGGTCGGGAACGTCGATGAGATCGCGGTGGGCGCGCTCCGCATGCAGGAGGCCGGGTATCAGCCGGCGTGGGGCATCGGGCGGCACGTCATCGGCTCGAACTTCTTCTGGTACATGCGCGATCCGTGGGGGAGCTTCGCGGAGTACTTCCACGACATCGACGTGATTCCCGAATCGTGCGCGTGGGAGGCGCGCGATTTTCCACCGGAGGACGCGCTCTACTCCTGGGGACCGCCCGTGCCGGACGACTTCGGGCTCAACCGGGAGGTCGAGGGCTGAGTCATCCGCGTGCCGTACGTCGGCTCGCCGCTGAAGCGCCCCGACGATCCGCGCATCCTCACCGGTCGCGGCCGCTACGTCGACGACCTCGTGCTTCCCCGCATGGTCCACGCCGTCTTCGTGCGCAGCGTTCACGCGCACGCGCGCATCGTGCATGTGGGCGCGGATGAGGCGCGCCGCGTCCCGGGCGTCGTGAGCGTGCTGACCGGTGCCGACGTCGCGAAGCTCTGCAAGCCGTACCGCGGCGTCCTCCAGCACTACAAGGGCATGAAGACGGGCGCGATCGTGCCGCTCGCCCTCGATCGCGTGCGCTGCGTCGGCGAGCCGATCGTCGCGATCGCAGCGACCGAGCCCGCGGCCGCGGAAGACGCCGCCGCGCTGGTCCGCGTCGACTACGACCCGCTGCCTGCCGTGCTGTCCCCGGAGGCCGCCGTCGCGCCCGGCGCGCCGCTCATCCACCCGGAGCTCGGTGACAACGTGATCTACGAGACGCGTGTGGGCGGCGGTGACGTGACTCGCGCGTTCGAGGATGCGCGCGTGTGGCGTCGCACCTTCGTGATCGGCCGCCACACCGGCGTGCCCATCGAGCCGCGCGCGCTCGTGGCGGACTTCGAGCCGTTCACCCGCGCGCTGACGCTCACCATGTCCACGCAGGTGCCGCACATGATGCAGGCGGTCGTGGCGGACCTGTTCGGCGTGCCCGAGCACCGCGTGCGCGTCGTCGCCCCGGATGTCGGCGGGAGCTTCGGCATCAAGATCCACGTCTACCAGGACGACATGGCGGCCATCGCGCTCGCGATCACGCTCGGGCGCCCCGTGAAGTTCGTCGCGACGCGCCGCGAGTCGTTTCTCTCCGACATCCACGCGCGCGAGCAGACGGTCGCGATCGAGGTCGCCGCCGGGGCCGACGGCACGCTGCGCGGGATGCGCGCGCGCATCGTCGCCGCCGTCGGTCCGTACTCCGCGTTTCCGCGCTCGAGCGTGGTGGAGGGCGGCCAGGTGCTCCGCATCCTGCCCGGGCCCTACCGCCTTCGTGACTACGACGCGACGCTGTCCGTGGTCGCGCAGAACAAGGGCATCACGTCGCAGTACCGCGCGGTCGGGCACCCCATCGCGGCCGCGGTGACGGAATCCATGCTGGATCTGATCGCGCGCGATCTCGGTCTCGACCCCGCCGAGGTGCGCCGGCGCAATCTCATTCGCCCCGACGAGCTGCCGTACACGTCCGTCACCGGCAACGTCTACGACAGCGGCAGCTATCTCGAAGCACTCGAGCGGCTCCTGGAGTCGGCCGGCTACGACGTGCTCCGACGCGAGCAGGCGGCGGCACGGAAGGAGGGACGCTGCGTCGGTATTGGGCTCTCGTGCTTCCTCGATCTGACCGGTCCCGGCGCCGCGTTCTACGGCGTCGGGGGGGCGCCGATCGCCGGTCAGGAGGGAACGACCGTGCGTCTCGAGCCATCGGGCGCCGTCACCGTGCTCACGGGCGTCACCGATCAGGGGCAGGGCATGCGCACCGCGCTCGCGCAGATCGTGGCCGACGAGCTGGGTGTGGCGATGGAGGCGATCACCGTGATCTCGGGCGACACCGCGATGGTGCCGTACGGCGGCGGCACGTGGGCCAGCCGCGGCATGCCGATCGGCGGCGGCGCGACGCTGCTCGCCGTCCGCGCGTTGCGCGATCGGCTGCGCAAGGTCGGCGCCGCGCTGCTCGAGGCGCACGAGGACGACATTGAAGTGGCTGACGGCCACGTTGCCGTGAAGGGCGCGGCGGATCGCGCGCTCACGTTGGGCGCCCTCGCGCGCGCGGTGCACTTCCGCTCCAACGAGCTGCGCGGGGTGGAGCCGAGCGTCGAGGCGACCGTGCACTACACGAACCCGGCGGCGTGGACCTTCACCAACGGCGCGCATCTCGCGATGGTCGAGATCGACGTCGAGACCGGCCGCGTGCGCGTGCTGAAGTACGTCGCGGTGGACGATTGCGGCCGCATCGTGAATCCCGCGCTGGTCGACGGGCAGGTGCGCGGCGGCGTCGTCCAGGGGATCGGCGGCGCCCTCATGGAGCACTGCGTGTACGACGAGGCGGGTCAGCTGCTGACCGCCACGCTGATGGACTACGCGATTCCGACGGCCGCCGATCTGCCCGCCATCGAAGTGCACCATCTCGAAACGCCCGCGCCGCATCTCGCCGGCGGTTTCAAGGGCGCGGGCGAAGCCGGCACCGCCGGCGCGCCGGCGGCGATCCTCAACGCGGTCAACGACGCGCTGGCGCCGTGGGGTGTGATGCTCACCGAGCAGCCGATCACGCCGGAACGAGTTCTCGCCGCCCTTCGGTAACTTCTCGAGAGCCTCCTGACGGAGGCCGATGAGACGCCAGGCCTCAGGGCGAATTTTCTTCTACCAGTGGTGGTCGGTCTGGTACTCTCCCACTAGATGGTGAGTCTCTCGACTGGCCCGATCGGCCTCGAGACATGACGGACTTCATCGAGCCGCGTTCCTCCGTCATCGTTCGCCCCTACTGTCCGAGCTGCGAGCCCGAAACCGACCCCACGCGTGATCTGGTCGAGCTCCGTTGGTGTCCGAGCCACGCTCCGGCATGGAGCGGGTCCGACGACCTGCTCGTGACGGCGAACGCGCTTCCCGGGGGAAGTGGAGAGGCCGGTGGCGAGGACAACCGTCGCTGGTGCGAGCTGATCCACGGTGAGCCACCTGCTCGCCGGGTGAGGCGGCGCACGCGCGCCGGCGGGGCGCCGACCGCGGAAATCTGACGCCCCGGAGCAGCTAGGCGAAGAGCCCGAGCGTCGCCGAGGTGTCTTTCCAGCCAGGAAAGAGTGCCGCCGGCTGCGCGACGCCGAGGTGTCGCCCCGCCACCTCACTGAAGAGCGTGCGGAAGTCCGTGGTCACCGCGAGATCGCGCCCCTCGAAGAGCTGCTCTCGCGCGAGGCCCGGCCACCGGCCGTAGACCTTGCCGCCCTTCACGCCGCCGCCGAGCACCAGCATGGTGGTGGCGTGACCGTGATCGGTGCCGCGGTTGCCGTTCTCGGCGACCGTGCGACCGAACTCCGACATCGTCAGCACGACCACGTCACTCATCCGGTCTCCGAGGTCGCGCGCGAACGCGGCGAGCGCGCCGCCGAAGTCGCGCAACCGGTTCGCGAGCTGGCCTTGCTCGGCACCTTGCCCGACGTGCGTGTCCCAGCCCTCCGCGTCCGCAACGGCAATCTGAAGGCCGACGTCGGCGCGGATGAGCTGGGCGATCTGCCGGAGCGCGTCGCCGAGCCGGCCACGCGGATAGTCCGCGCCATTCGCGGCGGGGATGCGGCTCGCGTTCGCCTGCTTCAGCATCCGCACGGCCTCGAACGTCTCGCGTCCGGTGCCGTGCAGGAGATCGCGCACGCCCTGTTCGTAGAGCGACTCGAAGCCCTGCCGCGTGGTCGCCGCCCCTGCCGTGCGGATGTCGAAGCGCTGGATCGACTGCATCGCGAGCGCGCCCGCGTCACCGTGGAGGCTGCGGGGCAGCGTGCCGGCGAGCGCCACCGCACGGAAGGGCGAGCGCGACTCGGGGAGCGCGACCACGGCGCGCGAGAGCCACCCGTCCGCGGTGCTCTTCACGCCGGGCGTTCCGCTTTCCATGTAGTCCTGCGCATCGAAGTGCGAGCGCGTGACGTCGGG
>JBGOTH010000210.1:0-5831 GCA_041476345.1 Methylomirabilia bacterium | reverse complement strand
GTGCCGGGCTGCGGCGCGCCGTCCGGCATCCAGAGGTTCCAGGGCCGGAGATTCATCGCCGCGTCGGCGAAGAACGTCGCCGCCTCCAGATCGTCGGGGAACCGCTGCGCGACCGCGCGCATGGCGTCCGCGTACGCGGCGCCGAGCGCGGCCGGCTTGGCGGCGGGATCGGCGGAATGGCGTTTCGCGACGGCGTCGATCAGCGCGCGCTCCACGGGAGTGACGTTGATCGCGTGGCCCTGGGCCGTCTGCACCGCGGCGAGCGCCCGCTTCTCACGGTCGGCGTCGGTCGGGTGGTTGTAGTTCGAGCCTTCCGTCAGCGCGATCCCCCAGAAGCACATCGCGCAGTGCGGATCGATCCGCGCCGCCTCGCGGAACGCCTTCTGCGCCTCCCCGTGGTTGAACGCGTACACGAGACGCAGGCCCTGATCGAACCAGCGCTGCGCCTGGGGCGAGGCGGTGGTGATCCGGTACGAGTAGCTTCCGAGCGAGTCGTAGAGCACCGGCGTTCCGTCGGCGGGGTGAGCGGCATGGTCCATGTCGCCGCGCGGCGGTTCCGTGGAGCAGGCGCCGAGCGCGAGCAACAGGACGGCGAGCGACATCCATCGGTGGCTCATGACAAACCTCCTTCTCGACGGTCCGGTGGCGACGCTGAATGCTATCATCCCGCCATGACAATGCTAGAGCAGGCCGAGGCAGCCGAGCGGAAGATGAGCGACGAGCTCGATCGGGCCGTCGTGAAGTCCACCATCTACACGTCGGGGGAGCGCGATCCGCGGCTGGGCGCGCCGCCGCGGACGCCCGGCAAGAAAGTCATGATGGGCCACGATCCGCGTCTGCCGAAGATGCCGGAGAAGCCGACGCTCATGGACTTCTTCAGGCTGCGCTTCGGGCCCTCGAACCACTTGCTCCAGAGCGCGCGCCTCGCGCAGAAGAACGGCATCGACGAGAAGCTCGTGCTCGCGTGCCTCGTGCACGACATCGCGATCGCCGGCTTCATCCGCGGCGACCACGGGTATTGGGCGGCGCAGATGGTGGAGCCGTACGTGGACGAAGAGGTG
This sequence comes from Methylomirabilia bacterium, assembly GCA_041476345.1. Lineage (GTDB taxonomy): Bacteria > Methylomirabilota > Methylomirabilia > Rokubacteriales > CSP1-6 > VGLJ01. The sequence goes on along the minus strand of JBGOTH010000210.1, from coordinate 4,770 downwards.
AGCTGGGCCATCCGCTATCACCAGGCGCTCCGCTTCTTCGCGGACGAGTCCGTCGGGTACCAGTACCCGAAGCTCTACCTCGAGCTGTTCGGCGACGACTACGTGCCCGACCCGTACATCCAGCGCGACTATCAGATGGCCCGTAATCACAAGTGGTACATGTCCTCGCGGCAGATCTGCGTGAACGACCTCTACGCGTTCGATCCCAACGTGAAGGTGGAGCTCGAGGAGTTCACGGACGTGATCGGGCGGCACTTCAAGCAGCCGAAGGAAGGCCTCGGCTTCGACGCGAGCCCGACGTCCCACATGTGGCGCACCATCATGTGGCCGACGAAGTACCTGTAGAAACCGCGCGCGTCAGAGAAGCAGGTCGGCGACCGGGATCACGACGCCCGGTGCGACGAGCGGCGTGACCGTCGCCGACTTCCCGAGCTTTTCCACCGAACCGTAGCGCCAGCCGAGCACCGCTTCGTTCGACGTCTCGGGCGCGCGATGGACTTCGAGCGTTTCCCTGCCGAGATCGGCGATCCAATACTCTGCGATGCCAGCCCGCGCATACAGGCTGGCCTTGTAGTTGTGATCGATCCGGTACGACGTCTCCGCAACCTCCACGATCAACAGAGGACGAGACGGATGCTCATCGCGATAGTCGTCAGGATGGGGTGGAACGACTGCGACGTCAGGCTCCGGCTCGGACATGTCGTCGAGAGCAATCGGAAGCTGCGAATCGACGAGCCAGGTTTCCCCCAATGCGCGGCGAAGCGTCTCTCTAACGCGACGAATTCCTGCGGAATGTCGAGTGCCCTGCGGCTCTCGGACGGCCAGCACACCGTCGAGCAGCTCGATCCGTTCGTCCTCCTCAAAGACACCAAGTTGGATGAGCCGGTCGTACTCCGCACGCGTCCACCGCCGCGTCTTCGGATAGATCACCGTCGTAGTCGCCATGACTCCGAGCGTAGCAACCTTGATAGGGGTGTCAATGCCCGGAATCTGATACGCCTAGGGTCCCTCGTCGGCCGGCGTGCGACGTAGCCGTTCTCGACCCGGAACGGCGTCACGCACCGGGCGTGTATGATTCGTCCGCGATGCCCACCACACGCACGCCCGTCCTCGAGATCGCGTACGAAGCGCTCGGCCCGATGGACGGCACGCCGATCATCCTGCTGCACGGATTTCCCGACGACGCGCACGCCTACGACACGGTGGCGCCGCCGCTCGCCGCCGCCGGATATCGCGTGCTTGCGCCGTACCTCCGCGGCTACGGGCCGACGCGCTTCCTCGACACCGCCACGCCACGAGTCGCGCAGCAGGCGGCGATCGCGCAGGACTTGATCGACTTCATGGACGCGCTCGGCATTCGCTCGGCCGGGCTCGCCGGATACGATTGGGGCGGGCGCGCGGCCTGCATCACGGCCATCCTTGTACCCGCGCGCGTGCGCGCGCTGGTCACCGTCGGCGGCTACAACGTCCAGAACACGCTGGCGCCGTCGAAGCCGGCCGCCGCGGAGCAGGAAAAGAAGCACTGGTACCAGTGGTACTTCAACACCGAGCGCGGCCGCGCCGGCCTCGAGCAGAACCGTCGCGAGATCTGCCGCTTCCTCTGGAAGGACTGGTCGCCCACGTGGCGCTTCGACGACGCGGAGTACGACCGCACCGCGCCGTCGTTCGACAATCCGGACTTCGTGCCGCTGGTCATCCACTCGTACCGCCACCGTCACGGGAACGCGTCCAGCGATCCGCGCTTCGAGGAGATCGAGCGCCGGCTCGCGGCGCGCCCGCCGATCACCGTACCGACGATGATCCTGCACGGCGGCGCCGACGCCGTGTCGTCGCGCCCCTCCGAGAAAGAGCTCGCACTCTTCCCGGCGGGCTCGGAGCGGCGCGTCATTCCCGGCGTCGGCCACTTCATGCCGCGCGAGGCGCCGGGCGAAGTCGTGAACGCGCTGCGCGCCCTTCTCCGGTAGAGTAGGGCGCCATGCACATCGAGATCATCTGTACCGGCGACGAAGTCCTGACCGGCAAGATCGTCAACTCGAACTTCAGCTACATGAGCACGCGGCTCGAGGACGTCGGGCTCGCCGTCGAGTGGGAGACGACGGTCGGCGACGATCGCGAGAACCTGCTTCGCGCGTTTCAGCTCGCGGCCGAGCGCGCGGACGCCGTGATCGTCAATGGCGGCCTCGGGCCCACGATCGACGACCTCTCGCAGGAGATCGCGGCCAAAGCCGCGGGCGTCGAGCTGCAGCTCAACGAAGCGTGGCTCGCGCGTATGGAAGACTTCTTCAAGCGCCGCAGCCGCGTCATGCCGTCCAACAACACGAAGCAGGCGATGCTGCCGTCCACGGCGGAAGTGCTCGACAACCCGATCGGCACCGCGTGCGGCTTCGCGCTCGACATCGGCAAGGCGCGCTTCTTCTTCACGCCCGGCGTACCCCGCGAGCTGAAGCGCATGCTCGAAGAGCAGATCATCCCGCGCCTGCTCGCGAAGAGCGGGCTGCAGGCGGCCATCTTCCTGAAGCGCTTTCACTCCTACGGCCTCGGCGAGTCGCACGTCGACTCGCTGCTCACGGGCGTGGCGGACCTCGTGCCCGACGGCAGCGTGAAGCTCGGCTTCCGCGCGCACTACCCGCAGCTCGAGACCAAGCTCACCGTGCGTGGCACGGACATGAACGACATCAGGAAGAAGCTGGCGCCCGTCGAGCAGGAAGTGCGCAAGCGGATCGGCAACTTCATCCTGGGCGAGGACGATCAGACGCTCGAGGGCGTGGTGCTCGCGGAGCTCGCGAAGCGCCAGGGAACGCTGGCGGTCGTCGAGACGTTCACGAGCGGTCAGATCGCGGCGCGCATCGCCCACCTCCCGGGCGCGGAGAAGATCTTCAAGCGCGGGGTGGTGTCACGCGATCTCGCCGAGATCTGCGCGGCCGTCGGGCTCGACGCCGCCTCGGCGGGCGGAGCGCTGACGCCGGCGATCGCCGAAACGGTGGCGCATGCGGCACGACGGCACACCGGCGCCACGCATGCGCTCGCGGTCCTGATCGACCTCGACGAGGGCGCCGATCGCATCGAGTTCGGTGGCACGGTCTGTCTCGCGATCGCGACCGGGGGCGACGTCGCATCACGCAAAAGCCGCATCCTGGGCGGGCGTGACTGGGTGCGTCTCGGCGCCGTCGAGATGGGGCTCGACTGCTTCCGCCGTTATCTCCAGGGTCTCCCCGTCTACGAACGCATCGACTTCGAAAAGGTGTGACATGGCCAGACTGACGTCGATCACCAGCAAGGATCAGGTTCCCGCCAAGGATCACGCCGCCGTGGACGCGATCGTGAAGAGCCGCGGCGCGATCCAGGGGCCGTTCACGATGTTCCTCCACTCCCCCGAGCTGGCCTCGCGCGTGGCGCATCTCGGCGCGTTCGTCCGCTTCGAGGGCTCGCTCGACATGCGCGTGCGCGTGCTCGCGGCGATGACGGTGGCGCGCGAGCTCGAGGCGATGTACGTGTGGGGCGCCCAGACAGGCAGCGCGCGCAAGCAGGGCGTGCCGGAGACGACGATCACCGCGATCCGTGAGAACCACTCACGCGGCATCCCACCCGAGGACGCGCAGATCGTCGACTTCACGCGCACGCTCATGCGGAAGCATCGTGTCGACGAGGCGACCGCGAAGGCCCTGCGCGCGCGGTTCGGCGACGACGGCTTCATCCAGCTCACCGGCGCGATCGGCTACTACGCGATGCTGTCGCTGACGGTGAACGCGTGCGAGCTGGAAGCCGGCGCCGGCGCCGAAGTGCTGAAAGTATAGCCATGCACATCGTCGACGCGCAGATCCACATCTGGAACGCCGGCAAGCCGACCAACGCGAACCACCGGCAGGTGGCCGCCTACACGAAGGACGACGCGCTCAAGGAAATGAAGGAAGGCGGCGTCGACGCCGCGATCATCCATCCGCCCGCATCGTGGGACCCGGGCGCCAACGAGCTCGCCGTCGAAGCGGCGCGCCAGCATCCCGACAAGTTCGCGATCCTCGGCAACTTCCCGCTCGACAAGCCGGAGAGCCGCGCGCTCGTCGACACGTGGAAACAGCGGCCCGGCATGCTTGGCCTGCGCTTCGTGTTCCTCCAGCCGCACATGAAGACGTGGCCGACGGACGGCACGATCGACTGGCTGTGGCCCGCCGCCGAGCGCGCCGGGTTGCCGGTCGCGCTGCTCGCGGGGGCGTTCCTCGCGAAGGTGGGCGAGGTCGCGCGGCGTCATCCGCACCTGAAGCTGATCGTCGATCATCTCGGCCGGCCGTCGGGGGCGAAGGGCCAAGCGGAGGTGTGGGCGAACCTGCCCGCGATGCTCGCGCTGTCGAAGCATCCGAACGTCGCGATCAAGGCGACGGGCGCGCCGAGCTACTCCGACCAGGCCTACCCGTACCGCGACATCCACGATCACCTGCACCGGATCTACGACGCGTTCGGTCCCGCGCGGATGTTCTGGGGCACCGACATCACGCGGATGCCGTGCTCGTGGAAACAGTGCGTGACGATGTTCACCGAAGAGCTTCCGTGGCTGTCCGGCGGCGACCGGGATCTCGTGATGGGCGGTGCGGTCTGCGACTGGATCGGCTGGAAGCAGTGAAACAGGTCGTCATCGAGCGCTACGGACCGCCCGAAGAGGTCGCGCGCTGCGTCGACGTGCCGGACGTTGGCGCGCCCGGCGCGGGCGAAGTCGTCTTCGACGTCCTCGCGTTTCCGATCAACCCGCCCGACATCGGGTTCTGCAAAGGCACGTAT
>JBGOTH010000209.1:0-5845 GCA_041476345.1 Methylomirabilia bacterium | reverse complement strand
TGAGCGCCGGGATGATCTCCGCCGGCTTGTCGACGTCTTCCGCGTGGAAGCCGACGGCCTTCGCCATGTTCGACATGCAGGCGTTGCCGTGATCGGACACCTTCCACGTGTACGGGTCGTGGCCGCCGCCCCAGAAGCCGGGGCCGTAGCCGGAGTAGCCGCCGTTGTTGATGTGAATCGTCGTGATGCCCATGCCGTAGCGTGCCACCGCTTCGAAGTTGCCCATCATGTAGCAGACGCCGGCGTCGCCCGTGACGTTGACGACCTGCCGGTTCGGATACGCGAGCTTCGCGCCGATGGCGCCGGCGAGGCTGAAGCCGAGCGTCGAGACGTTGCCCCAGCCGAGATAGCCGCGCGGGATCTGCGCCTCGAAGACCGTGCTCGTCTGATCGCGCGTGTTGCCGGAATCCGCGGTGACGAACGAGTTCTTCGGATCGAGCACCTTCATGAGATCGCCGTAGATGCGGTACGGGTTCATCGGCGTCTCGTTGGATTCCATGAGCGGGCGGAACTTTGCGAGGAACGCGTCCTTGGCACCCTTGATCTCGTCGAGCACCGCGTGGTTCTTCTTGGCTCCGCCCGTGCGCTTCGCGAGCTCGGCAGTGAGCGCTACTAGCGTGAGCTTCGCGTCGCCCACGACGGCGTGCTTCGTCTCGTAGCTGCGGTTCAGGTCGAGGATGTCGACGTTGCACTGCACGATCGTCTTCGCGTCCGCGTTGGGGATGGCGTGGCTGAAGCGGTTGGGGAAGAGGCTCGTGCCGATGCCGAAGAGGAGGTCGCACGTGTTGAGGAAGTGATCCGCGTGCGAGCCGCGCACGCCGACGGAGAGGGGATGGTTCTCGGGGAACGCGCCCTTCGCCTTCAGCGTGGTCAGCACCGGCACCTGCGCCAGCTCGGCGAACTTCAGGAGCTCGGCCGTCGCGTCCGCGTAGTACACGCCTTCGCCGACGTAGAGGAGAGGATTCTTCGCGGCGAGCAACACCTTGACGGCCGCGGTCACGTCGTCCGGATCGGGCCCGGAGCGCCAGCCCTTCACCGGCGTGTACGGATGCTCGTCGGTGTCGTATTCCCCGAGGTCGCGCGGAATCAGCAGGAGCACGGGGCCGGGTCGGCCCGAGCGCAGGTGCGTGAACGCGCGACGCAGATAGTCGGGCACGAGCTCGGCGCGATCGATCTCGCCGACCCACTTCGTGACCGGCTTGAACGCGCCCGCCATGTCGAAGTGCGTGTGCCGCGTGTTGCCCGCGCCGACGCCTTCCGCGATCACGAGCACCGGCGAGCTGTCTTCCCACGCCTGCGCGATGGCGCCGAACGCCATCTGGATGCCGGCGGCGTTCAGGCCCGCCATGACGGTGCACGTGCCGATCTGCTTGCCGCACGTCACCCGCGAGAACGCATCCGCCACCGCGACGGCGAAGCGCTCCTCGCCCATCATGAGGATCGGCACGCCCTCTTCGCCGAGCGCGTTGTTCACGGGGCTCGTGGGATAGCAGCTCACCCAGGGAATGCCCTCGGCCTTGAGGATTCGCGCGAAGCCGTTGACCGCTTTGACCTTCATGGAGCGCCTCCTACCCCTTTTCGGGTGGGGGCGATGCTAGCACGCGCTTCGGCGGCTCTAGGCGCTCATCCGTCCGGCGAGATGCGCGCGGATCGTCGCGTGCCGCTCGGCCAGCGACCCGCAGACCAAGGTGCAGAGGCGCTCGAGCATCGCGTCGGCGATCCGATACCGGGTGAAGAGCCCGTCACGCCGGCGCGCGACGAGGCCGCGCTCGAGGAGCAGCGCGAGGTGCTTGCTCGCGTTGGCCTGGGCCGTGCCCGTGATCTCGCAGAGCTCCGCGACCGTGCGCTCCTCCTCGAACATCGCCTGGAGCAGTGCCAAGCGCGTGGCGTCGCCGAGCGCGCGAAAGCGCTGGGCGAGCAGCTCCAGCGCTTCGCGCGGGAGCGGCGACTTCGCCGCCTTTCTCGGCATCAGGCGCTCCGCGGGGGGGTCGGCGCGGCGCAGGTCGATGCGGGCGCGCTGAGGCCGAGCGGGCGATTCCACGGCATCCGCATCAGGACCATCGCGAGGCCGCAGGTGCCCGTTGCGCCGGCGAACGTCAGGCCGGCTCCGAAGAACGCCGCGAGCGCCAGGAACCACGGATTCACGAGCGTGCCGAGCGCGACGCCGGCGAGGACCATGCTGCCGACGATGAGCTGCACCTGCCGATCGACCGGCAAGCGCTTGCGTCCCTCACGCAGCGGGAGCTTTGCCCGCCGCCATGCCAGCACGCCGCCCTCGAGGACGCGGGCGCGGCGGCCGGCGCGCGCGAGCGATTCGGCGGCGATGGTGGCGCGCACGCCGGTGCGGCACACGACCACGACGTCCGCGTCGTCGGGGATCTCGTCGACGCGCGTGTCGAGCTGCTCGAGCGGGACGTTGCGGCTGTCGTCGATGTGCTCGCTCTCGAACTCGAGCAGCGTGCGCACGTCGAGGAGCCACGGCGCGGCACCGGTGTCGGACAGCGCGCGGAGATCACGCGGGCTGATGGTGGCGGTATCGATCTCGCCGAGGTTGTGGCGGAGGATCGCCGCCATGTTGGCCGGCGGCGGCGCCTTCTGCGCCAGGCGCGCCACGAGGGTGGCGCGGTCGTGCTCGGCGAGCAGCGCGTTGTGCACCTTCTCTTCACCCATGGTCGTGACCGCGCGGCCGACGTAGTCGTGGCCGGGATGCACGACCGTGGCATCCGGTAGCGTCTCGAAGCGGCGGAAGGTGTCGAAGAGATCCGACGCGCTGCCGCCCATGAAATCCGTTCGGCCCGCGCCTCCGACGAAGAGCGCGTCGCCGGTGAAGAGGTGTCCGTCGACGAGCACCGCGAGCGAGTCGGGCGTGTGACCGGGCGCGTCGAGGATGTCGACCTCCGTCGCGCCGAGCTCCACGCGCGCGCCGCCGCGCACCCGGCCGACGGGCCCATTGATCTTCGACGCGTCGTGCGCCAGCAGCGTCGCGCCCGTGCGCCGGGCGAGCGCCCGCGCGCCCGAGAGATGGTCGGCGTGCGTGTGGGTGTCGAGCACGTAGGCGAGGCGGAGGTCGCGCGCGGCGAGCGCGGCCGTGAACGCGTCCACCTGGTCGATCCGCGGATCGACGGCGAGGGCGGCGCGCGCCGCCTCGTCCACGACCAGGTACGCGAGACAGCCCTCGTCCGGGGCCCGGAACGTTTCGATCGTGAGGGCGGTGCCGGCGCTGGTCGACGTCGTCATGGGTCGTCTCTCCTCCGTGGATTCTACATAACTATATACTCATATAGAGACTGGGGCAAGACATCGGCTAGGATCGGTGGGTCGTCACGACCACGCAGAAGGAGATGCCCGTGCCCAAAGGATTGACCGTCGTCCTGAACCAGCCCGGCAAGCCGCTCGAGCTCGAGACGCTGCCCACGCCGGAAGTCGAGCCCGGCGGTATCCTGATCAAGAACACCGCGGCGGCCATCTGCGGCTCCGACCTCCACTACTGGCGCAACGACAACAAGTACTCCGGGCCGGACATGCGCAAGGTGCCCGGGCACGAGTTCACGGGCGTGGTCCACAGCCTGGGCAAAGGCATCACGACCGATTCGCTGCGCCGGCCTCTGAAAGAAGGCGACCGCGTCGCGTTTCCGTTCTTCACGCCGTGCAACCGCTGTTACTGGTGCGTGCGCGGCGAGCATCATGCGTGTCCGCACCGCGCGCGCCGCAGCCAGCAGTTCTCGCTCAACGAGTACCCGTACTGCGACGGCGGTTACGCGGAGTACTATTTCCTGCCGCCCGGGCACTACGTGTTCAAGGTGCCGGACATCCTTCCCGATGACGCGATCCCGCCCGTGAACTGCGCGCTCTGCCAGGTGCTGCACGGCCTCGACTACGCGGAGATGAAGTTCGGCGACGTCGTGGTCATCCAGGGCGCGGGCGGGCTCGGTATCTACGCGGCGGCGGTCGCGGCGGAAAAGGGCGCGTCGAAGGTCATCTCGATCGACGGGCAGGCGCACCGTCTCGAGATGGCGAAGAAGTGCGGCGCCACCGACGTGATCGATATGAACGAGCTCACGACGCCGGAGGCCCGCGTGCAGCGCGTGAAGGACCTCACGGACGGCCGTGGCGCGGACATGGTCGTGGAGGTCGTCGGCATCGCGGCGGCGACGGTGGAAGGGCTCGACATGGTGCGGTTCAACGGCAAGTTCGTGGACATCGGCAACATCGTGCCGGCGCCGGTGAGCTTTCCGGCCACCAAGGTGATCAGCCAGCAGATCCAGTGGCGCGGGCTCATGCACTACAACCCGTGGATCATGCCGGCGGCGCTGGACTTCCTCGTGCGGACGAAGGACCGCTACCCGCTCACCAAGGTGGTCTCGCACAGCTTCCCGCTCGCGGATGTCAACAAGGCGTTCGCGTTCGCGGAATGGCAGGGGAAGGGCGCGGGCACTGCTGCCACCCGCGTGATTCTCAAACCATGAGAGCGAGGTGAGGGACGGCTATTTGCCGCGTATCGCTTTCAGCCGCTTGTTCAACGCCGTCATGCGGTCGTTCATCTTCTCCCCCAGCGGGGCGCGGACGGCGCGCTTCTTCGGTACTGTCGTCGGCACCGTCGTCGGGCGTGACGCGCCCGGGCTCGTCACGTGACAGTAGGCGCAGCCGCTCTTCATTCCGTGTTTGCACTCGCTCCAGATCTCATCGTCTGCCATGACTCCAGCATACAACCCGGGGAGCGTCTGAATGGCAGCTTCGCTCGAGCTCAGCCAGGTTCCCCTTCAGGGTAGTAGGTCGGCGACGGGAATGAGCGCGCCGGGGGCAGCGAGCGGTGTGACGGTCGCGGGCGGACGGAGCAGCTCGGCGCGGGCGTAGCGCGGCCGGCTATGCAGCCGCGTGCGGCGGCGCGGTGCGCGATGCACTTCGAGCACGCGGTCTCTGAGATTGACGATCCAGTAGTCGGCGATGCCGGCGCGCGCGTAGAGCATCGCCTTCTTTCGTCGATCGAAGAGGAGGCTGCTGTCGGCGACTTCCACGAGCAGCGCACACCGCGATGGATGTGCGGTGACGTAGTCGCGAATCTGACCCTTGACGACCACGACGTCGGGCTCCGGCTCAGAGTCGTCGTCGAGTGCGAACGGCATCTGGCTCCGGACCGTCCACCCATCACCGAACGCCCGCGCGAGGGCTCGCTGGACGAGGAGCACCGCAGTCGCGTGCGGGCTGTTCTGGGGCTCGCGGACCACGAGCAGGCCGTCGAGCAGCTCCAGGCGCTCGCCCGCAAACATGCCCCGCTCCACCAACTGCTCGTACTCGATACGGCGCAGCCGCCGAGTCTCGACGCTGTTCTTGATGACGTGCGCCACGCGCCCACGATATTCGTCGCGACGGAACCCGTCAACGTCTCGCGGCGGATACACTTACGGCGCCCCTCGACGGTGTCAGACCAGCCCCTCCGCCACTCTGGCGCCCGCTCGGCGGCCGAGGAAGCGCTCATCCTCATCTCAGGCTGGCTGCCGACCGCTCATGGCTTCCAGAACCCTTGCGATGGGATGCGGAACGCCCGGTTGAAGCGCGAGGACGCGTTTTCCCACGCGATGATCATCGTCAGCTCCGCGATGGTGTCGTCGTCGAAGTGGCGTTGCACCCGTGCGAACAGCTCGTCGTCGACGTCGCGGCCCGTGTCCGTGATCGCGTCGGCGTATTCGAGCGCGATCTTCTCCGCGTCGCTGAAGAGCGGGCTCTTCGCATACTCGTCGAGCGCCTTGATCTTCTCCGTCGAGATGCCGTTCCTGCTGCCCACGGCAGCATTGACGTCCTGTCAGAACTCGCAGCCGTTCCACGAGGCCACGCGCCGATTGAGCAG
>JBGOTH010000208.1:0-5850 GCA_041476345.1 Methylomirabilia bacterium | reverse complement strand
GGTGGGCGCCGGGGAAGTCGCGAAGATCTGCAACAACCTGATCGCGGGCGTGGCGGCGGTGGCGGTGAGCGAGGCGTTTCGCATCGCGGAAGGCTTCGGGATCGATCCGAAGATCCTGACGGACGTCATTTCCAAATCGTCGGGCAACACGTGGGTGATGGGGGCCGCGCATCCCGTGCCGGGCATGATGCCGACAGCCCCGGCGAGCCGGGACTACGAGCCGGGCTTCATGACCGATCTGATGGCGAAGGACCTGGGCCTCGCGGTGAATGCCGCGCGCGAGCTGCGCATCCCGGTGCTCGTGGCCTCGGCGGCGCAGCAGGCGCTGCGACTCGCGTCGTCGCACGGGCTCGGGCGGAAGGACTTCACCTCGATCTATCAGTTCCTGAAGCCGTCGAGCGACCAGGCGCCAGTTTAGATTAACTCCTCCAGCCCGTCGGCTTCACCGTCAGGCGATCATGTCGCGATCGAACCCTATCGCCTCAGCCGGCTCGACTGAATGTTCCCTCCGCCGTGATCGCAATCGAGACGAAGTGGTTTTGCTTGCGGTGACCCGACTTGACCTCTTGCACACGGCACTCAACGCGGCCGCGGTCGCTTCCGTTGGGGCGCTCGAGCACGCCGAACTCGAAGTGGTGTCGCTGGTCACCGCCGTCCATGTGTCCCTCGCCGTGCATGCGGAGCATAGGCGGGACAAAGGCCCTCTTGACGTCACATCCCATCTCGGGGCACTCCGGTGCGCGGTGTGAGCCCGGATCATCCCCCTACGTAGACGCCCAGAGGAGGTCTCGGCCCTCTGCTCGTCGCCGTCAGAGGACCGGGTAAATTAGTTGCACAGGATCGATGGGTAAGGGAAGATCCTCGACGGCCCCGCCGCTGGAACATGGTTGGGCAAGGGAGAAGCAGAATGCGCCTCTATCTTGCGCTGATTGTCGCCGCCATGTCGCTCTCAGGGTGCATCACGTCATCCATGGGCCGTCCTTTCGACGCGGAGGCGAGGCGACAGGTCCGCGTGAATGCGACAACCAAGGAGGAGGTGCGGCGCCTGTTCGGGGAGCCTGACGCGGTGAACTCGGACCCTGCCGGTGAGAGATGGACCTATAAATACTTCAAAGCTACGACGGAGTTTTTCGCTGGCACTACAGTCGACGTGACCCCGGGACAGCAGCTTACGTTCGAATTCAGGAATGGCGTGGTCGCCACCTGCGACTATGAGTACGTGGAGGTCACCACGGGGATTCACGCTGGGCAGATAAAGAAGCGGATTACGGATAAGTGCGTTGCCGCTGAGGAGCCTCCGCGTGCGAGTACAAGTAAGGATGACCGGCCTTGTATGGCGAACTACTCCGTCGGCGGTACCGTGCGAAATGGCCAGTCCTTTCGGAGTTTTCAGGAGTTTCCCAACGTGACGAAAGCTGTTGCGATTGAGCGCGTGACGGCCATCGTGGTCACCTCCGGATACCAATTGAGCAGCGCAAGCAAAGATTTGGGTGTAGTGAGTGCGTCTCGGGCCCACAGCAGCGGTAAGACCATAGGTCTCAATGTGATCGTGAAGGATGTTGCTCAAGGGGGCGTTCGTGTGGAGGCCGTGTATACCTTCCCCGGCGGTCTAAACATCACTTCCGTGGATGGCGCGCGACCGCAACTCTGCCAGGTTCTCGAATCAGCAACGCGCAACTGACTCAACAGTCCAGCCGGAGCATAGGCGGGACAAAGGCCCTCTTGACGTCACATCCCATCTCGGGGCACCCCGAGCGAGAGATGTGATTACCCGGACACAGTTCTAGACTAGGCCAGCATCAGCTCGCTGACCCGGCGGCTGAACGCGGCAGGGTCGGTCAGCGTGCCGCCCTCGGCGAGGACCGCCTGGCCGTACAGCAGCTCGGCGTAGAGCGCGAGGCGTGGATCGTTCGCATCCAGCGCGTGGAGCTGGCGTAGCTTCGTCAGGATCGGGTGCGTCGGATTCAGCTCGAGGATGCGCTTCATGGCCGGCACGTCCTGGCCTGCGCGGCGGAACAGCTCCTGCATCTGCGGAGAGAGGTCGCCTTCGTCGCCGACGAGGCACGCCGGTGATTCACGCAACCGGCTCGACAGCCGGACGTCCTTCACCTCGTCTTGGAGCTTCGCGCGCAGCACCGTCAGCAGATCCTTCAGGCTGTCCTCGGTTTCCTTGCGTTCCTCTTCCGCGCGCTTTTTTTCTTCGTCCGACCCGAGCTGGAGGTCGCCCTTCGTGACGGAGACGAGCGACTTGCCTTCGAAGGTGCGCGGCATGCGCAGCCACAGCTCGTCGATCGGATCGGTGAAGAACAGCACCTCCCAGCCGCGCGCGCGGAACGCTTCGAGGTGTGGTGACCGCTCGCCGGTCTCACGCGAGGCGACGGTGATGTAGTACATCGCGTCCTGCCCGTCCTTCATTCGCTTCACGTAGTCGGCGAGGGCGACGGCGTCGGCGCTTTCGGTGGACGGCGCCATCACGAGGTCGAGGATCTTCTCGTGGCCTTCCTCGAAGGCGATCAGGCCTTCCTTCAACACCGCGCCGAATTCCGTCCAGAAGGTGCGGTAGTGCTCCGGACGCTGCTCCTTCATCTCCTTGAGCGCGGCGAGGATGCGACGCACGAGGTGCTTCTTGATCGCCTGCACCTGGCGGTCCCTCTGGAGAATCTCGCGCGAGACGTTCAGCGACAGGTCGTCGGACGCGACCACGCCGCGCACGAAGCGCAGGTACGGCGGCAGCAGGTCGCGCCAGTCGTCCAGGATGAAGACGCGCTTGACGTAGAGCTGCAGGCCGCGGTGGGCGCCGTCGCGCTGGTGGATGTCGAACGGCGCCTTGGCGGGGACGTACAGCAGCGCGCGCGCCTCGAAGGTGCCTTCCACGTGGACGCTGACGTGCTCGAGCGGGTCGTTCCAGTCGTGGCTGATGTGCTTGTAGAACTCGCGATGCTCCTCTTCCGTCACCTCGTCCGGGCGCCGCGCCCAGATCGCCTTCATCGAGTTGAGCGTCTCGTCTCCGAGCTTGATTGGATACGAGACGAAGTCGGAGTAGCGCTTGACGACCTCCTTCAGGACGAACGCGTCCGTGTAGTCCTTGAGCCCGTCTTCTTCGTCGATCGGCTTGAGGTGCAGCGTGACGGTCGTCCCCGCCGCGTCGCGCTCCGCGTCGGTCAGCGTGTAGCCGTCGCCGCTCGACTCCCACCGGGTGGCCGTGCTCTCTCCCGCGCGGCGCGTGACCAGCGTGATGCGCCCCGCCACCATGAAGCTCGAATAGAAGCCCACGCCGAACTGCCCGATGAGCCCCGGGGCCGCCTGGCTCTTGGCTTCCTTGACGGCGTTGAGGAACTCGCGGGTGCCCGAGCGCGCGATGGTGCCGATGTTCGCGACGACCTCGTCGCGGCTCATCCCGATCCCGTTGTCGTGGATCGACAGGGTGCGCGCGCCCTTGTCGGCCTCGAGGCGGATCTCGAGCTCGCCGGCCGGCGCCAGCTCGGACCGGCTCAGCATCTCGAAGCGCAGCTTGTCGAGGGCGTCCGAGGCATTCGAGATCAGCTCGCGCAGGAAGATGTCCTTGTGCGAGTAGAGGGAGTGGATCATGAGATCCAGCAGCTCGCGGACTTCGGTCTGGAACTCGTGGCGCTCGGTGGTGTCGCTCATACGGTATTAATAGCAGGAGGGGGCGCGGGGGTCCATGAACGGCCAGGTCCAGAATCTCATCGCGATGATGCGGGCGGCCGTGCCGCCGGACGCGCCCCGGATGTGGCAGCTTCCCGCCGCGGAGGCGCGACAGCGCGGCGATGCCTTCTTCGGCTTCCTCAATCACGGCGGCCCGGAGATGGCGGAGCGCCGCGATCTCACGATTCCCGGGCGCCGGGGCATGATTCCGGCGCGGCTGTACGTGCCGCGCAGCGCCCCCGCCGTGTCGCCCGGCCTCGTCTACCTCCACGGCGGCGGCTTCGTGATCGGCAGCCCCGACACGCACGATCGGCTCACGCGGGAATTGGCGGAAGGCATCGGCGCCCGCGTGGTGTCGCTGCACTACGCGCTCGCGCCCGAGCATCCGTATCCGGCGGGGCTCGACGATTGCGTCGACGCCGCGCGCTGGCTCCACGCGCACGGGCGCGGGCTGGGCCTCGACCCCGCGCGGCTCCTGATCGGCGGTGACTCCGCCGGCGCCAATCTTTCGGCCGCCACGATCCTTCGCCTGCGCGCGGAGCAGGCGCCCGTCGCCTTCCGCGCCGCCCTTCTCATCTATGGGCGCTACAGCGCCGACGAGACGGCCTCCATGAAGGCGTGGGGCGACCGCGATCTCGTGCTGTCGAAGCTGGTGATGGACTGGTTCGAACGCCAGTACGTGGGCGAGCACCCCGATCGCCGCGATCCCTTCTACGCGCCGCTCGCCGGCGATCTCCACGGTTTTCCGCCGTCGATCCTGGTGGCCGGCACGCTCGATCCGCTGCTCGACGACTCGAGGCTCTTCGCCGCCGCGCTCGAGAAGGCCGGCGTGCCGGTCGAGCTCTGCGTGTACGAGGACGGGCTGCACGCCTTCCTGCAGTTCGCCATGCTCGACATGTGCGGTGACGCGCTCGCGAAGCTCGCCGCCTTCGCCCGCCGCGCCGTTTGATATACTCGCCCACGCTCCGCCGGGAGCACCTCGTGAGGGAGGCCGTCGTCGCATGGCCCTGTACATCATGCTGAGCACGCTGTCCGAGTCCGGGCGCAAGGTGCTGCGCGAGCGGCCGGGCTGGATCAAGAAGGTGAACGCGGATGTCCAGCGAATGGGCGCGCGCGTGGTCGCGCAGTACGCCGTCCTCGGCCCCTACGACTTCGTCACCGTCATCGAAGCGCCGAGCAACGTCGCCATCTCGCGCATCTCGGTGGAGCTCGGCGCGCGCGGCGGCGTGGTCGGCATGACCATGGCGGCGATCCCGCTCGACCAGTTCATCGACGGCCTCGAGGCGAACGGACGATCCCCGAAGCGTTCTCTACGAAAGAAACGGTGAGATGGCCACCCTGACCGCGCTCTCGACCCGCGTCCTCAAGATCACCCCCGAGAAGTGCACCGGTTGTATGCGCTGCGAGATCGCCTGCTCGTACATGCAGACCGGCGAGTTCCAGCCCGCGAAGTCCGTCATCCGCGTGTCGCCGTTCGAAGGCCACACGTCGTACGCGCCCTATACGTGCACGCAGTGCGCGGAAGGCTGGTGCATGACGGCGTGCCCGGTCGGCGCGATCACGATCAACGCCGCCGGGGCCAAGGACGTCCTCGACGACAAGTGCGTGGGCTGCAAGCTCTGCACGATCGCCTGCCCGTACGGGACGATGTTCTACGACACCTCCACGCGCAAAGCCTTCAAGTGCAACCTCTGCGGCGGCGATCCCGCGTGCGCGGATGCGTGCCCGACGGCCGCCATCACGTACGAGGACGTCGCGACGGTGGACTGGCTCGCGGACTTCGCGACCGAGCGCGGGCAGCGCGTGCTCGCAAACGGGGGGAGCCGCTGATGCCGGCGCGCCATCTGATCATCGGCGGCGGCACCGCGGGCATCAACGCCATCCGGACGATTCGCGAGGAAGAGAGCGAGAAGTCGCAGATCACGCTCGTGAGCGCCGAGCGCCCGTACTCGCGCATGGTGCTGCCGTACTTCCTGGACCGGTCGATCTCGGAGTCGCACGTGTTCACGGCGACGGCCTCCGTGCTCGCGGGCTGGCAGGTAGCGGCGCAGCTCGGCAAGCGCGCCACCCACCTCGACGTCAAGGCGAACGTGTGCACGCTGGACGACGGCACGAAGGTCGAGTACGACGACTGCCTCATCGCGACGGGCTCCTCGGCCGTGCGCGCCCCGGTGTCCGGCGCCG
>JBGOTH010000207.1:0-5915 GCA_041476345.1 Methylomirabilia bacterium | reverse complement strand
TCGAGAAGCCGCGGACGGAGCTGTCACCCTACGCGCCGCGGTTCGTCACCATCAAGATCAGAACGGAGAAGATCCGCGAGATCATCGGCCCAGGCGGCAAGGTCATCCGCGGTATCCAGGAGCAGACCGGGGCCAAGATCGACGTGGAAGACGACGGCCGCGTCACGATCTTCTCGCCCGACAATGCCTCTGTACAAAAAGCCCTCGGAATGATCCAGGACATCTGCCGCGAGGTGGAGATCGACCGGATCTACATCGGCAAGGTCAGGAAGATCACCGATTTCGGTGCGTTCGTGGAGGTCATCCCGAACACCGACGGCCTGCTCCATGTGTCCCAGATCGCGGAGTCTCGCATCCGCGCGGTCACGGACGTGCTCACCGAGGGCGACGTCGTGGCCGTCAAGGTCATCGAGGTCGACGGCAACGGCAAGATGCGGCTCAGTCGCAAAATGGCGCTTCGCGACAAGCCCGAGCTGGCGGCTCAGGAAAAGCTCCAGAACCCGAACGCGAGCAGTCCACCGCGTGACTGAAGACTATCGCCGCAGCGTCCTGCCGAACGGCATCCGTGTCATCACGGAGCGGATGCCCCACGTTCGGTCGGTCGCGGTCGGCGTGTGGGTCGAAACCGGATCCCGGCGCGAGCCCGAGGACCGGGGCGGGATGTCGCATCTCATCGAGCACCTGGTCTTCAAGGGCACGGCCACACGCTCGGCCGAGGATATCGCCCGCACGATGGATTCGGTCGGCGGGCAGATGGACGCTTTCACCACCAAAGAGCACACGTGCTTCTACGTGCAGGTGCTCGATGAGCACCTACCGCTCGCCGTCGACCTCCTGACCGACATCCTCCTTCACCCGAAGTTCGACGGCGACGAGCTGGAGCGCGAGAAGTCAGTCGTCCTCCAGGAGATCAAGATGGTGGAGGACACGCCCGACGACATCATCCACGACATCTTCGCGGCCCAGGTGTGGCCCGGTCACCCGCTCGGGCGTCCGATCCTCGGCACGCGCGAACTGGTGACGGGCTTTTCGCGGGACAGCGTGGCGGAATACTTCCAGGAGGAGTACGTCGCGCCGAAGGTCATCATCGCCGTCGCAGGCAACGTCACGCACGATCAGGTGGTCGACCTGTTCGGCCGCGGCTTCAACGATCGGAACGCCCGGCCGCCGCTCGAGAGGCCTGACACGTCGCCCGCGCTCACGTCCGGTGTGAACATCGTGCACAAGCAGCTCGAGCAGGTCCACGTCGTGATGGGGTTTCCGGGCCTCCGACAGTCGGCGCCCGAGCGCTACGCGGCATTCCTCCTCAACGACGTGATCGGCGGCAGCATGTCCTCGCGTCTCTTCCAGGAAGTGCGCGAGCGCCAGGGGCTCGTCTATTCGATCCATTCGGGCGTCCAGTCGTACCTCGACACCGGCGTGCTCTACCTCTACGCGGCGACGGATCCCGGGAATTTCTCGAAGATGCTGAAGGCCATCCTCAAGGAGATCCGCGAGATCAAGAAGAACGGGATCACGGCCGACGAGCTGAAGCGCGCGAAGGATCACCTGAAGGGCAGCCTCATGCTCTCGCTCGAGACCAGCTCGAGCCGCATGAACCGCCTCGCGAAGCACGAGATGCACCTGGGGTCGTTCCTCACGATGGACGATATGATCGGCGCCATCGAAACGGTGCCGCACGAGGACGTGCAGGCGCTGGTCGGGCAGTTCCTCGACGAGGATCGCCTCGCGCTGACGACGCTCGGCCCGCTCGACCGCCGCAATCTGCCGCGGGAGCTCCTGCGGCACTGACGACATGAAGTAAGCTCGTCGGGAAGCTCCTGGACACACCGTATGCGGGGTGCCCGGGAGCCCCCTCTTCCACTCGTTGTGGTTTTGCCGTAAGGTGAGGCCCGCATGATCGAGCGGTACACGCGGCCGGCGATCGGACGGATCTGGAGCGAGGAGTCCAAGTACGCCGCGTGGCTCCGCGTGGAAATCGTGGTGTGCGAGGCCTACCACCGGCGCGGTCGGATTCCGGCGGATGTCATGCCGAAGATTCGTGCCCTCAAGGTCGACGTCGCCCGCATCCTCGCCATCCAGGAGCGCGTCAAGCACGAGATGATCTCGCTCCTGACGTCGGTCGAGGAGCAGCTCGGGACCGACTCGCGATTCGTTCACATCGGTCTCACCACCAACGACGTGTGGGACACCGCGCTCGCGCTCCAATGCCGCGATGCCGCGGACCTGCTGATCGTCGGCCAGGCGCGTTTGCGCGAGGCCCTCGGGACGCTCGCCCTCAGGCACAAGGACACGCTGATCGCCGGCCGCACGCACGGGGTGCACGCGGAGCCCACGACGTTCGGCCTGAAGGTGGCCGTCTGGTACGACGAGGCGAAGCGTAACCTGGACCGGTTGCGCCGCGCGCGCGAGATCATCGCGGTGGGGAAGTTGTCGGGGGCGGTCGGGAATTTCGCGAACGTGGAGCCCGAGATCGAAGACGAAGTGTGCCGGGAGCTCGGGCTCGGCGCGGCCCCGGCGTCCACGCAGATCGTGCAGCGCGATCGCCACGCCGAGTTCTGCGCGATGCTGGCGATCACCGCCGCGTCGATGGAGAAGATCGCGCTCGAAGTCCGAGGGCTGCAGCGCACGGAAGTGCTCGAAGCCCAGGAGCCGTTCAGCGAAGGGCAGAAGGGATCGAGCGCGATGCCCCACAAGCGCAATCCCGAGCTGGCCGAGCGGATCTGCGGTCTCGCGCGTCTCGTCCGGACCAACGCCCAGGCGGCGCTCGACAACGTCGCGCTGTGGCACGAGCGCGACATCAGCCACTCGTCGGTCGAACGGGTGATCCTGCCCGACTCGACGATCCTCCTCGACTATCTCCTGCACCTGACCACGTTCATCGTCGAAGGCCTGGAGGTCGACGGTGCGCGGATGGCGGAGAACCTCGAGCGAAGCTACGGGCTCGTCTATTCGCAGCGCGTGCTCCTCAAGCTGACGGAGGGTGGGCTGCCGCGCCAGCGCGCGTACGAGATCGTCCAGCGCAACGCGATGCGCGCCTGGCGGGAGCGGCGGTCGTTCCTCGAGCTGCTCGGAGCCGATGCCGAGATCACGGACCATCTGTCGCCGGACGAATTGAAGGCATGCTTCGACCCGTCGTGGTACCTCCGGCACGTCGACACGATCTTCCGCCGCGTGGGCCTGGGGTAGACCGGCGTGACGCTGCGTGTCCTCATCCGTCTGCGTCCCGGGATCATGGACGTGCAGGGAACGGCGGTGCAGCGCGCGCTCATCGGGCTCGGATTCGGAGACCTGAAACGCGTGCGGGTGGGCAAAGTGATCGACGTCGAGATCGACGCGCCGAGTGAAGCGGCGGCGCGCGGCCGCGTCGACGAGATGTGCAAGAAGCTCCTCGCCAATCCCGTGCTGGAGGACTACACCATCGAGACCATCGAGGCGCCCGCCTTGCCGCACACTGAGCCGTCCCGTAAGATCGTGGTATGAAATTCGGCGTCGTCGTGTTCCCCGGGACGTGGAGTGACTGCGACTTTCATCACGTCGTATCCGAAGTGCTGCATCAGCCCGTCAAGTACGTGTGGCACCGCGAGCGCGATCTTGGCGACGTCGATTGCGTGATCCTGCCCGGCGGTTTTTCGTACGGAGACTACCTCCGCGCGGGCGCGGTGGCGGGCCGCTCGCCCGTGGTCGATGCGATCCGGGCGTTCGCGTCCAAGGGCGGGCTCGTGCTCGGCTCATGCAATGGCTTTCAGATCCTGTGCGAGGCGGGCATGCTGCCGGGCGCGCTCCAGCGCAACGAGTGCCTCCAGTACCGCTGCCAGTCGACGCACCTCGTGGTCGACAACGTGGAGACGCCGTTCACCCGCGGCCTCCGCGCCGGACAGGTCCTCACGATGCCGATTTCGCACGGAGAGGGGAAGTACTACGTCGATGCGCCCACGCTGGCTCGGATGCGGGCGCGCAACCAGATCGTCTTCCGCTACGCGACACCGGACGGGCAAGTGACGCGGGCGGCCAATCCCAACGGCTCACTCGAGAACATCGCGGGCGTCGGGAACGAAGAGGGTACGGTGTTGGGCTTGATGCCCCATCCGGAGCGCGCGGCGGAAACGGTGGTCGGCGGCACCGACGGGCTCCTGCTCTTTCAGTCCCTCCTCGGCAGCCTCGTCGAGGACGGCACGTTCCTGAAGCGCTAATTGGCGGTCGCCGAGCCGAAGGTCTCTCCCGACCTCGCGCGCGGCCTCGGCCTCACGGCCGACGAGTACCAACGCATCCTCGATCGGCTCGGGCGCGAGCCGACCTACACCGAGCTCGGGCTCTTCTCGGCGCTGTGGTCCGAGCACTGCGCCTACAAGCATTCGCGCGTGTATCTCAAGCGTTTGCCGACGGAGGGGGCGCGCGTGCTGCAGGGACCGGGCGAAAACGCCGGGGCGATCGACATCGGTGACGGGTGGGCCGTCGTCTTCAAGATGGAGAGCCACAACCATCCCTCGTTCATCGAGCCGTTCCAGGGCGCGGCGACCGGCGTGGGCGGCATCCTGCGCGACATCTTCACGATGGGGGCGCGCCCCATCGCCATTCTCGATTCGCTGCGCTTCGGTGATCCTGCCGACGCGAAGACACGCCAGCTCGTCCGCGGCGTCGTCTCCGGCATCTCGTGGTACGGGAACTGCTTCGGGTGCCCGACGGTCGGCGGCGAGATCGCGTTCGCGCCCGAGTACGCGGGGAATCCGCTCGTGAACGTGATGTGCGTCGGTCTCATCCGCGCCGACCGGATTTTCCGCGGTCGCGCCGACGGTGTTGGCAACCCGGTGTTCTACGTCGGCAACAAGACGGGCCGCGACGGCATCCACGGCGCCACCATGGCGTCCGCGACGTTTGACGACAACGCGCACGAGCAGCGACCCACCGTGCAGGTGGGCGATCCGTTCACCGAGAAGCTGCTGCTCGAGGCCTGCCTGGAAGCGATGGCGACGGGCGCCGTCCTCGGTATCCAGGACATGGGGGCGGCCGGCCTCGCGTGCTGCACGTCCGAGATGCCGGCGCGCAGCGGCACGGGGATGGACGTGGAGCTGTCGTCGGTTCCGCAGCGCGAAGAGGGGATGACGCCGTACGAGCTGCTTCTCTCCGAATCGCAGGAACGCATGCTGTTGGTGGCCGCGCGAGGGCGCGAGGACGACGTCCGCCGAGTCTTCGCGAAATGGGAGCTGGACGCGGTGAAGGTCGGGACCGTGATCGAGGAGGCGGAACTGGTGGTCCGTCACCAGGGTGCCGAAGTCGCGCGCGTGCCGATCGATGCTCTCGCCGACGGTCCGCGCTACGAGAAACCGACCGCGAAGCCGGCCTGGCTGGAGGAGGCCTGCGCGTTCGATCCGCTCTCGCTCCCCGCTCCGGAGGATACGGGCGCGGCCCTCGTCGCGCTGATGGCCTCGCCGACGATCGCGTGCAAGGAGTGGGCGTACCGGCAGTACGACCAGCAGGTCGGGATCAACACGCTGGTCGTCCCAGGTTCCGACGCGGCCGTGCTCCGGGTCAAGGGCACGCACCGGGCCCTCGCCGTGTCGACCGACGGCAACGCACGACAGGTCTTCATCGACCCCCGCCGGGGAGCGGCAATGGCCGTGTGCGAGGCGGCTCGCAACGTGTCGTGCGCGGGAGCGCTGCCGATCGGGCTGACGGACTGCCTCAACTTCGGCTCGCCCGAGCGGCCGGAGATCCTCTGGCAGTTCGCGGAGGCGATCGAGGGGATCGCGGCGGCGTGCCGCGCGCTCGACCTGCCCGTGGTGGGCGGCAACGTTTCCTTCTACAATGAGACGAACGGGCAGGCGATCCTTCCCACGCCCGTGATCGGCGTGGTCGGACTGCTCGACGACGCGAGCCGCGTCGCCACGCAGTGGTTCAAAGCGGCGGGACACCGG
>JBGOTH010000206.1:0-5925 GCA_041476345.1 Methylomirabilia bacterium | reverse complement strand
TGGGGGTCAGGACGCGAATGCGCGACACGAGGCGGCGAAGCCGCCTCGCAGTCGCAGCCTTGAGCGGCCGACCCTCATCGCGGCCCGCCCGGCGTCCCGCACGCCCTACTTCACGCGCAGCGTGCAGATCACCGGCAGATGGTCGGAGGCCATGCGGGCGAGGCGCGTCCGATGCACGTGGAACTCGCGTGCTTCCAGGGCCACGTCCCAGTAGATCCGATCGAGCTTGAAGAGCGGGAACCACGCCGGATGCGTACGGCGCATCCGGCGCATCGGCGACGAGAACTCGCGCTTGAGACCCCGAGTGATCGGGCCGAAGTGCCATTCGTTGAAGTCGCCCATCAACACGCGCGGCCCTGGCAGGCGATGCGAGACCGCGATGAACGCGCCGAGCAGGGCAAGCTGTCGGCGTCGCTCGCGCAGATTCATTCCGAGATGGCAGTTGAAGATGTGGAGGGTGGCGCCGCCGACGTCGACGTCCACCCGCAGACAGCCGCGCGCTTCCCGGCCGCCCCAGGTCAGATCGCAGCGCTCGGAGCTCACCACCGGCAGCCGGGTGAGGACGGCGTTGCCGTACGTCCCGCTGCCGTGCGCGCGCGTCTCGCCCATCACCAGCTCCATGTCGAGGCGCCGGGCGAGGAAGGCGGCCTGGTCGCCGTGGTGGGCTCCGTCCTCGCGAATCACTTCTTGCAGTGAGACCACGTCGGCCTTCGTCGCGGCAATGACGTCCGCGATCCGCGCGAGATCGAGACGCCGATCCATCCCGACCCCGCGGTGGATGTTGTAGCTGGTGACGACGACGGACCGCGACGGCGTCACGCGGAGCCCTGGTAGCGCATGAAGACGTCGTAGAGCTGGATCGGATGCCGGAGCGGCCTCGGCAGCGTGACCGCCGACGGGGCGACGATGAACGTGTGGAGCTCGTCGTGCGACGGGCCGGCGTGGGCGCCGATCTCCGAAATGAACGAGACGTCGCCGTGGCTCGCGCCCTGGCCGTAGATGACGAGATCCCCGGCGGTCCGCATCGCCATCAAGTCACGGATCCCGTCCAGCACGACGGCGAGATCCTCGCGTCCGGCAAACGGCCCCGGGTCCTCGTCGAGACGGTAACGCTTCCCCCGGAACGAGCACAGGGGGCCGTCGGGGCCGCGCGTAAGCACGAAGCCCACACCCTGCACCCGTGACACGTCCTCGGCCAAGTGAGGATAGCGCGCCTCGATCTCCGCGAGCGTGAGCGGATCGGGCGTGTCGACGAAATAGACGAAGGCGTTCGGCCCCGCGGTGATGATACGGATGCCGTCCCGCTCGCTCGTCCGCGAGTCGCCATCGATGGTCGTGCCGAAATCCTCGTCGAGATAGTTCACGAAGCGCTGGAAGAGTCCGTGACCGCGGTGACTCCGCATCGCCTTCAGGCCGCCGGCCAGGCGACGGCCACGCGGGCGCCCGGAGCTCACCTTCGGTACCTCCGTGGGCGAGAAAACATCATCGAACAGGACGTGTGCGAGAGAGCGACCGCCGCTCACCTCCTCGAAGGGCACGCACGCTACCTGCCCGTGATCCGAGAGGACGTAGAGATCGTATTCGTGCTCCGGCACGCGCCGGCACACGCGCCACAGCTGGTGGATGGCGCGATCGATCCCGCGCAACGTACGCCGCGCGCGTCGGGCGCGGGGGCCGAAGCCGTGCGCGTAGACGTCGTAGTCGAGATAGTTGACGTAGACGGCGGGCACGCCCGCGTAGAGATCGCGCGCCACCGACAGCGTGAAGAGCTCGCGTAACCAGACCGACATGCCGACCTTGATCGCGAGCCACTTCCACCCGCTCAGCCGCGCCGCGACTGGGTCGGCGAGGAGCCGGAGGCAGAACCGGAGCAGCGAGACGGCGCTGAGCGTCAGGCATTTCACGATCACCCAGGCGAGCACGACGAACGCGGCAACGGCCCTCGAGAGCCCGCGGCCGGTCGGCCGCTTGATCGTCGCGAAGCTGAAGAGGTTGTTGGTGGCTCCGCCCGTGAAGCAACAACCGTAGGTGCTCCCACCCGTGAGGATGCCGCGTCGGCCCTTCGCTTGCTCGCGCTCCACGAGCGCCGCGTCGCCGCCACGCGGGAAGTAGACGTCGGCGTGGCGGCGCTTGTCGTGGAAGTGAAAGCCCGGGATGTCGGGCCGCACGCCGAACATCGCCGCCATCTGGAAGGCCGGCGTGGAGGTCGGCAGACCCACCGTCATCGGCTCGAGGCGGTGTGTGCGCTTGAGCAGGCGAGCGAGGAACGGCATCCGTCCTTCGGCGAGCGCCTGCTCGAGCACGGCGCGCGAGAGCCCGTCGACCTGCACGATGAGTAGACGACGGCCCCCGCGGACGGGCGCGGGCCCGAGACGAACCCGGCGCACGAGACGGTCGACGAGCCGCTGCAGAGCGAGGACGAGGTCGTCGGGAGCCATCGCTCCTTCGATTGTATTATCGAGGTCGAATGACACCACCAATCGTGGCCGCCGTCCGCGAGTTCGTCGAGCGCGAGGTGCGCCCCCACGCGGGTCCTCTCGAGCACGCAGACGCGTATCCCCACGAGATGGTCGCGCGGATGAAAGCGCTCGGGCTCTTCGGGGCGCTCGTGCCAGAGGCGTACGGCGGGCTCGGCCTCTCGGTCACGACCTACGCGCGCGTCATCGAGGAGCTCTGTCGAGGCTGGATGTCGCTGGCCGGCGTCATCAACAGCCACACCATGGCCGCGCTCATCGTGCTGCAGAACGGGACCGACGAGCAGCGCGCCCGCTTCCTCCCCCGCTTCGCCCGTGGCGACGCCCGCGGCGGCCTCTGCCTTACCGAGCCGCACGCAGGATCGGACGTGCAGGCGATTCGCACGGTGGCGCGGCGGCACGGCGACGACTACGCGATCGCCGGGAGCAAGATGTTCGTGACGAACGGGCGCGAGGGCAACACGTTCGCGCTCCTGGCCCTCACCGATCCCCGGGCCGAGCCGCGGCACCGAGGCATGTCGTGCTTTATCGTGGAGAAAGGTCCGTCGGGCCCTTCCGTCGTGAAGTCGATCGCGAAACTCGGCTACAAGGGCGTCGACACCGCCGAGCTCTTGTTCGAGGATGTCGTCGTCCCGGCGTCCAACCTGGTGGGGGGCGTCGAAGGCCGCGGCTTCAAGCACGTCATGAGCGGGCTCGAAGCGGGGCGCATCAACATCGCCGCGCGGGCGATCGGCGTGGCGCAGGCCGCGTGGGAAGAAGCGGTGGCGCACACTCGAGAAGTAGGCGGCGAGACCGATCCGCGCCTCGCGGACATGGCGGGACGCCTGCGCGGCGCGCGGCTCCTCACCTACTGGGCGGCCGGGATGAAGGATCGCGGCGAGCGCTGCGATCTCGAAGCGGGCATGGCGAAGCTGCACGCGTCCGAAACGGCACAGGCGCTCGCGGAAGACGCGATGCGCGTGATCGGCGAGCCGGCGATTCTCGGCACATCGAACGTCGAGCGCCACTATCGCGACACGCCGCTCATGATCATCGGCGAAGGGACCAACGAGATCCAGCGGACGATCATCGCCCGCAATCTGGTCGACCGATACGGCGAACGGTTGGGCGCGCTCTCGCCGGTCGACGCCGCCGAGGCCGACCACCGACTCATGACGCTCGCCGTCCGCCAGCTCGTCGAGAAGGAGATCGTGCCGGCCACGCACGATCACGAGCAGGCGGGACGATCCGCCTCCGTCGTCCTCGAGCTCTTCGCCGAGCTCGGGGTCCTCGCGGCCGTCATTCCCGCGGGGGACGGCGGGCTGGGGCTGCCGCCGTCGGCGTGCGCGCTGATCCTCGAAGAGCTGGCGCGCGGGTGGGCGTCGCTCGCCGCGATCGTCGCGTCACATCTGACCGCGGTTCGCGCGCTCGCGACGCACAATGGGCTGGCCGGACACGGCTCGATGCTCGGCGGCCTCGGCCGCGGCGAAGTGCTGGCGGCGACCTCACTCGGCGGCAACGTCACGCTCGCCCGCGACGGCAACCATGTCGTCCTCAGCGGCGCGACCGCGCTCGTCGAGGGTGCCGTGAGCGCGGATCTGTTCGTCATCGCCGCAACCGGCGCCGACGGCCGGCGCGCGCTCGTGGAAGTGCCCGCGGTCACGCGCGGGGTGCGCGTCGCCGCGGAGCCGGTGCTCGGTCTCACGGCCGCGGAATCTTCGCGCGTGACGCTCGACGACGCGCGCGTGATCGGCCACGCCGTCCTCGCCGACACCGCGTTCGACGACACGCTCGCCTTCGCGCATCTCGCCACCGCCGCCATCGGGGTCGGCATCGCGCAAGCCGCCTTCGAGGCGGCCCTGCGTTACGCGCAGCAGCGCTCCGCCTTCGGCAAGCCGATCAGCCAGCACCAGGCGATCCAGCTCAAGCTCGCCGACATGGCGACGGCGGTGACCGCCGCGCGGCTGCTCGTCGGCGACGCGAGAGCGCATCCGCTGCGCGCGGCGCTCGCGAAGCTGCAGGCATCCGCGACGGCGATGCGCGTCAGCCTCGAGTCGATGCGCACGCACGGCGGCTACGGCTACACGGCGGAGTTTCCGGTGGAGCGCTACTACCGCGACGCCGCCCGCCTCCTCCACACGCCGGTGCCGGAGGACACGACGACCCGCGTCGCGGCGGCACGGCTGCGAGCGCGCGATCTCGACGAGGACGTCTCTCACCGCCGCCGGTGATACAGTGCGCGTGGCCGCTCGACAGGAGTAGGACGTGGGCTACGGACGATACCTCGAGGAGTTCACCGTGGGCGAGGTCATCAAGCACTGGCCCGGCCGCACCATCACCGAAGCGGACTGCACGTGGTTCGCGCTCCTCACCATGAACCAGCATCCCGTGCACTCGGATGCGCACTACGCCGCCACCCACACGCCGCACGGGCAGCGCCTCGTGCTGGGCCCCCTCGTGTTCTCGATCGGAATCGGGATGACCGTGGCGGATGTGTCCGGGAAGGCCATCGCGAACCTGGAGATCGAGAAGATCACGCACGACCACCCGACGTTCATCGGCGACTCGCTCTACTCGGAGTCGACCGTGCTCGCGCTCCACGAGTCGAAGAAGGGCGATCGTGGCACGGTGAGCGTGGAAACGCGCGTGCGCAATCAGCACGGCGTCCGCGTGATGACGTTCCGCCGCACCGCGCTCGTGCCCAAGCGCAACCACGCCACGCTGGGCGAAGGGAAGATCCCGTGACCGCGCACCCCCCGCTCGACGGCCTGCGCATCCTCGCCATCGACCAGTTCGGCGCGGGACCGTTCGGGACGCAGCTCCTCGCCGACCTCGGCGCCGAAGTCATCAAGATCGAGGATCCCGGCGCGGGCGGCGACAGCTCGCGCGCCACGGGTCCCGACGCACGCGACGGCGACTCGCTCTTCTTCCAGTCGTTCAACCGCGGCAAGAAGTCGATCGCGATCGATCTGCGGCATCCCGACGGGCGCCGCGTCTTCCACGACCTCGCGCGGGTGTCGCACGCCGTCTTCAACAACCTGCGCGGCGATCAGCCCGCCAAGCTCGGCCTCACGTACGCGGACCTTCGCGAGATCAATCCCGCCGTCGTGTGCTGCTCGCTCTCGGGTTTCGGTGCCACCGGCCCGCGAGCCTCCGAGCCCGCGTTCGACTATTTGATCCAGGGCTACGCAGGCTGGATGTCGCTGACCGGCGAGCCCGACGGCCCTCCGGGCAAGTGCGGCGTCTCCGTCGTCGACTTCGCGGGCGGCTACGCCGCGATGAGCGCCCTGATGGCGGGGTTGTGGGATGCGCAGCGAAGCGGAGTGGGACGCGACATCGACATCTCGCTGCTCGACACCGCCGTGAGCATGCTCTCCTATCTCGCCGCGTGGTCACTGAATCAAGACTGGCAGCCGCGCCGGGTCGCCGATTCCGGCCACCAGGCGCTCGTCCCCGCGCAGAACTTCGCCAC
>JBGOTH010000205.1:0-5927 GCA_041476345.1 Methylomirabilia bacterium | reverse complement strand
TGGCGTCGGCAACGGAGCGGGTGGAAGCGCTCGGGCGGGAGCTGGCGCGCCTCGAACAAATCGAGACCGACCTGCACGAGCGGCTCGAGACGACTCGCCAGCGCCAGACGCAGCTCGGTGAGCGCAGCGCGTGGCTGACCGACGAACGCGAGCGCACCGACGTCGCGGCGCGCGAGGTTGCCATCGAGCGTGACCGCGTGGAAGAGGAAGCGCGGGCCGCCGGGCAGCATCACGAAGGCCTCCTGGCGGAGTTGCGCGCCGTCGAGATGGAGACACGCTCGGTGGAGAGTGAGGTCTCACGCGTCGTCGGTTCCATGCACGGGGTCGAGCTGAAGGCGACCGAGGGCCGCGTGCGCCGCGAAGAGCTCGTCCAGGAAGCCTGGCGAGGCTATGGCGTCGAGGTCGAGGCCCTGCGCGCGTGCCACGATCCATCCCGTGATCTGACGGCCGCGCGGACCCGGGTGGTCGAGCTCGAGGAGAAGCTGACCGCGATCGGCGCGGTTAACCTCGTCGCGGACGACGAGTACCGCGAGGCCGACGAGCGCTTGACCTTTCTCCGCACGCAGCATGATGACCTCGTCGGCTCCATCAAGGATCTCGACAAGGCGCTGCGTGGCATGACCCGGACGGCGCAGGAGCGATTCACCCAGGCGTTCGACGAGATCAACCGCCACTTCAGCCAGATCTTCGAGCGGTTGTTCGAGGGCGGCCGCGCCGAGCTTCGATTGGTCGAGGCGGAGGAGGGCGGGGACCCACTCGACGACACCGGTGTCGAGTTGATGGCGCAGCCGCGGGGCAAACGGCTGCAGGCGGTCTCGCTCATGTCGGGCGGTGAGCGCGCGCTCACCGGACTGGCGCTGCTCTTCGCGATCTTCTATTTTCGCCCGAGCCCGTTCTGCGTGCTCGACGAGGTCGACGCGCCGCTCGATGACGCCAACATCCACCGATTCCTCCGCGTGCTACGCGAACTGACCAGCCAGACCCAGTTCCTGGTCATCACGCACAATCGCAAGACGATGGAGGCGGCCGACATCCTCTACGGCGTGACCATGGAGGAGCCCGGCCTGTCCAAGCTCGTTTCGGTGAACCTGAACGCCGCGTAGCTATGAATAGCGCGCCGCGGGGGTGAAAAGACCCCGCGGATACGCTAGACTGCTGTCGCACGTATGTCGTCGGTCGGTGCCTACCTACGGCAGTTGCGCGAAGTGCGCGGAGTCTCCCTCGAAGAGATTGCTCGCGCCACCCGGGTCAATTCCTCCTATCTCCATGCGCTCGAGGCGGACGATCACGGGGAGCTGCCGGCGCCGGTCTTCACGCGCGGATTCATCCGCGCCTACTGTCAGACGCTTGGCGAGCCATCGGATCAGGCGCTTGCGCTCTACGCCGGACGAGGCGACGTGGTGGTGGCCGCCTCTGCGCCGCCTGCTGCCGTGGTGCCACGGCCGGTATCGGCGCCCACGCGGACGGCCTCAGAATCGCCGCCACGCAACCGCGGTCCCGTGCTGGTCAGCTTCATCCTGCTGGTCGTTCTCGGAGTCGCGCTCTTCGCGGTGACGCTCGTGCTGCAGTCCGGACGCGAGTCCGGGGAGGATCGCCGCGCCGCACGCCCGGCGACCCCGCCGCCTCGCGCGGCCGAGCCGCTGCCGATGGTGGCGCCGGTGTCGCCGCCCGACACGCGAGTTCCGACACCGGCGAACGCGCCCGGCAGTACGCCCGGGTATCGGTTGGTGGCACGGACGGTCGAGCCTACGTGGATGCGGGTGCGCACCGGGGATGGACGCACGATGGAAGAGACGATCCCGGCGGGCCAGATGCGGGAGTGGTTTTCGCCGACCCCTTTTACCCTCACGGTCGGCAACGCCGGTGGCGTCCGGCTGGAGTTGAACGGACGCCAGCTGCCTCCGCTAGGGCCGAGCGGCGCCGTCATCCCGCGACTGGTCGTCCCGATCGAATCACCGTGAGCTTCCTCTCCGGATTCAAGTCTCGGCTCACTGACGGCCTTCGACGCTCGCAAGAGTTCCTGGCCGCGGAGTTGAAGTCGGTCTTCCAGGCCGACCGGCCGATCGACGACGCGCTCTTCGAGGAGCTGGAAGAGACTCTCATCGCGGCCGACATTGGCGCGATCCTCGCCGCGGACTTCAAGCACCGCGCGAAGGAAGAGGTGATGTTCGGTACCGTCACCGGCGCCGATCAGCTGAGACCGCTCTTTCGGCGCTTTCTCGTCGATGCCCTGTCGACGAAGGCTCCGTCCCTCGATCTCGCTCACCAGCCGAGCGTGATTCTGATGCTGGGCGTCAACGGGGCTGGGAAGACGACGACGTGCGCGAAGCTAGCTGCGCAGCTCAAGGAGGACGGCAAGAGCGTGCTGCTGGCCGCGGCCGACACCTTTCGCGCCGCGGCGATCGAGCAGCTCGAGACCTGGGGTGGGCGCATCGGGGTCGATGTCGTCCGGCAGGCCGCCGGCTCCGATCCTGCCGCCGTCGTGTTCGACGCGGTGAAGGCGGCCGCAGCTCGGCGCGTGGACGTGCTCATCATCGACACGGCCGGTCGTCTGCACACCAAGTCGAACCTGATGGAGGAGCTGCTGAAGCTGCGACGCGTGGCGGAACGCCAGCTGCCCGGAGCGCCGCACGAATTGCTGATGGTGCTCGACGCGCCCACCGGGCAGAACGGTTTTGCGCAGGCCGCGATGTTCCACGAGGCGGTCGGGCTCACGGGGCTGTGCCTCACCAAGCTTGACGGGACGGCCAAGGGTGGCATCGTGGTGCGGATCGTTCGCGAGCTCGGCCTGCCCGTCAAGCTGATCGGCGTCGGCGAGAAGATCGAGGACCTACAGCCGTTCGATCCGGAACGTTTCGTCGACGCGCTGGTCCCGGCGGAATGACCACGAGACCGGCGCACGCTCGCGACTACCCAGCGGGCGGGCGGGACACCGGAGCGAGGCGGAACACCGGAGCGGGCGGGCGCAAGCCCGGGAGCCCGCGACTCAAATGACCGACGACCAGCGTTTCGTGTATCGCGCGCTCGACCTTGCTGCCCGCGCGCGGGGTTTCACGTCGCCCAATCCCATGGTCGGTGCGGTTGTCGTGCTTGCTGGCACGGTCGTGGGTGAGGGCTTCCACCGCGCCGCCGGCCAGCCGCACGCCGAGATCGAGGCGCTCGCCACCGCTGGCTCCGCCGCGCGCGGCGCCACGCTGTATGTCGCGCTCGAGCCCTGCGTTCACCAGGGACGGACGCCGCCGTGCGCGCCGGCTGTGATCGCGGCCGGGATTCGGCGGGTCGTGGTCGCGACGAGCGATGCAAATCCGCTGGTGGCGGGACGAGGGACGGCGGCTCTCCGGGCCGCCGGTCTCGAGGTCGTGACGGGGGTTCTGGAGGCCGAGGCAACGGCGCTGAATCGCGTCTTCCTCACGGCGATGCGCGAGGGGCGGCCCCACGTGACGCTCAAAGCCGCGTCGACGCTCGACGGGAAGATCGCGGATGTGCACGGAGCATCGAAATGGATCACGGGGGAGGCCGCGCGCCGCGAGGCGCACCGCCTCCGCAGCGAGTGCGACGCCATCGTGGTCGGAATCGGCACCGTGCTGGCGGATGATCCTGCGCTCACCGTACGCCTGGACCCGCCGTGGCCGCGCGAGCCTCTCCGTGTGGTCCTCGACTCGACGGCGCGCACGCCGACATCAGCCCGCCTGATCCACGCTGCGACGGCGGGACACGCGCTGATCGTCGTCGGCGCCGACGCGCCCGAGCTGCGCGTACGTGCCCTCGCGGCCGCAGGCGCGCAGATTGCGCGCTGTCCCGGGGTCGATGGCCGCGTATCGCTCACCGAGCTCATGGCCACCCTCTTCGCGCGGGACGTCCGCGGTGTGCTCGTCGAGGGAGGTGCTGCGGTCGCGGCGGCATTCCTCGATGCGGGTCTCGTCGATCGTGTCGCCCTGTTCTTCGCTCCGTTGCTGCTCGGGGGCGCGGCGGCTCCCTCCATGGTCGGTGGTCTCGGACGGGATCTCAAGCGTGCGGTGACGCTGCATGGCCTCGAGATGCGTCGAGTGGGCGACGATTTCCTCGCGGAAGCCGACGTCAGGCGCACCTGATGTTTACGGGAATCGTGGAGGAGCTTGGCGCCGTGATGGCCTTCGAACGTCGCGGCGACACCGCGCGTCTTGTCGTCGGCGCGGTGACGGCTCGGGAAGGAAGCGAGATCGGCGCGAGCGTTGCCGTGAACGGCGTGTGCCTGACGGTGGTCGAGCGCCCGCCGGACGGTCTCGTGTTCGAGCTCGGACCGGAAACGCTTCGTCGCACCGCGCTGGGTGGGCTCACGGCCGGCCGCCGCGTGAATCTCGAACGCCCTTTGCGATTCGGCGGTGCCCTGGGCGGGCACCTCGTCCTGGGGCACGTCGACGGAGTCGGAACAGTCGAGCGTGTCGAGCGTGTAGAATCGACGGCGAGGGTCCGGATTGTGCTGCCCGACCGGGAACTGGCACCGCTCTTGATTCCCCAGGGTTCGGTGGCTGTGGACGGCGTCAGCCTGACGGTGGCGGACCTCGCGGTGACGACCTTCGAAGTGATGCTGATTTCGCACACGCTCGCAGTGACGACGTTCGGCGCGCTGGTCGCCGGTGAGGCGGTGAACGTGGAGACCGACGTGATCGGGAAGTACTTGCAGCGATCGCTCGCCTTGAGAGGAGCGCTATGAGCGCGTTCGTCCCCATCGAAGAGGCCATCGAGGACATTTGCCAGGGACGGATCATCATCGTCGTCGACGACGAGGACCGCGAGAACGAAGGCGACCTCGTCATGGCCGCCGACAAGGCGACGCCGGAAGCCGTGAACTTCATGGCCAAGTACGGCCGCGGCCTGATCTGCGTGCCGATGCTGGGCGAGCGCCTCGACGAGCTCGAGGTCGGCATGATGGTCTCCAACAACACCGCGCCCATGGGCACCGCCTTCACGGTCACCGTCGATGCGCGGCGCGGTGTCACGACGGGAACGTCGGCCTACGATCGTGCCGTGACCATCCGCACGCTGGTGGATCCGTCGATGGGCGCGCGCGACCTCACCGCGCCCGGCCACATTTTCCCGCTTCGCGCCATGCCGGGCGGCGTGCTCCGTCGCGCGGGTCACACGGAGGCCGCGGTGGATCTGGCGCGTATCGCCGGCTGCTACCCCGCGGGCGTGATCTGCGAGGTGCTCGACGACGATGGCGGGATGGCGCGCCTGCCTCAGCTCGTCGAGGTGGCGCGCGCCTTTCAACTGAAGATGATCACGATCAAAGCGCTGATCGAATACCGCGTTCGCAAGGAGAAGTTGGTCCGCCGGATCGCGAGCGCGAAGCTGCCCACCGAGTTCGGCGAGTTCACGGCGGTGGCGTTCGAGGCGAGCGTGGAGAGCTGGGCGCCCCTCGCGCTGGTGATGGGGGATGTCGCCGGCGATGCTCCCGTGCTCGTCCGCATGCACTCGGAGTGCCTCACGGGGGACGTCTTCCGGTCGAATCGTTGTGATTGTGGCGACCAGCTCCAGAAGGCGCTGCGGATCATCGGCCACGAAGGCAAAGGCGTCGTGGTGTACCTCCGCCAGGAGGGGCGGGGGATCGGCCTCGTCAACAAGGTGCGCGCATACGAGCTGCAGGACCAGGGTCACGACACGGTGGAGGCGAATCTCGCGCTGGGCTTCGCGCCCGACCCCCGGGACTACGGCATCGGGACCCAAGTGCTCGTCGATCTGGGTGTGAAGAATCTGAGATTGCTCACGAACAACCCGCGCAAGCGCGTGGGTCTCGAGAGCTACGGCCTCACCATCGTCGAGCAGGTGCCGATCGAGATCCCGGCGAACGACACCAACCGCAAGTATCTCAGCACCAAGCGCGACAAGCTCGGTCACCAGCTCTCCTCGCTCACGGACTGATTCATGGCGGGCCGCGCGCCAGCCCC
>JBGOTH010000204.1:0-5945 GCA_041476345.1 Methylomirabilia bacterium | reverse complement strand
CGTGTCGATGAAGTGGCGAGCGGCATCTATCGCATCAGCACGCCGGTCACGAACATTCCGGGCGGGTTCTCGTTCAACCAGTACCTGATCGTCGATGACGCGCCGCTGCTCTATCACACGGGGCCGCGCGGGATGTTCGCGCTCACGCACGAAGCCATCGCCGCCGTGATGCCGGTGGCGCGACTACGCTACGTCGGGTTCTCACACTGGGAGAACGACGAATCCGGCGCGCTCAACGAGTTTCTGGCGATCGCGCCCGATGCCGTGCCATTGTGCGGCCGCGTCAACGCGATGGTGAACGGCGACGCGTTCGACCGGGCGCCGCGCGCGCTGGGCGACGGCGAAGACCTCTCGTTGGGCGCGCGGTCCGTTCGATGGATCGACGGGCCGCACGTGCCGCACGCGTGGGAGTGCGGCCACCTCTTCGAGGCCACCACGCGCACGCTGTTCTGCAGCGACCTCTTCACGCAGCCGGGACCCGGGGAGACGGCGCTGACGGAAGGCGACATCCTCGGACCGAGCGAGAAGCTGCGAAAGTCGCTCGACTTCTACGCGCACGCGCGCGACACGCGCGATGTGATCGAGCGGATCGCGAAGGAGCAGCCGACGACGCTGGCGTGCATGCACGGCAGCGCGTGGCGCGGTGACGGCGCGGCACTCCTGCGCGCGCTCGCCGACCGCCTCGGCACCTGACGCGACGCTGAGCGGGTCGTCAGTGCAGTCGCCGAACGGTCCTACCGGTCTCGACGCGAATCGTCACGACGCGCTCCATCGACATTACGCCCAGTGCGCGGTCGGGACCTGCATCGCCGCCGGCGTCGTCTTCGCCATCACGCGGTGCCAGACGTGACGACCGTCACGTCAGTCGACGATGAAGAGTTTCGCGCCCGTGGACGTCGACGAGCGGTGGGCGTCCGTCTCGTCCGCGACCTGGTAGCTCGTGCCCGGCGTGAGCGTGAAGCTCCGTCCGTCGCGCAGCTCGGTGTGCAGCTCGCCCTCGAGGCAGAGCAGGATGTGGCCCTTCTCGCACCAGTGATCGGCGCGATAGCCCGGCGTGTACTCGACCATGCGGACGCGGATGCCGCCGAAGTCCTTCGTGCGCCAGAACGCCTTGCCGCGCTCGCCCGTGTGCTCGGTGCGCGCGATGCCCGACCAGTCGGTGGTGCCGAACGGAATCTCGCTCATCTTCATGGCGTCGTGCTCCCGAACGGCGCGCCGCCCCAGCGTTCGCGCATCGCGTACTCCGCGACGGGCCGCCGCTTCAGCTTCGTCAACCGCTTCACCGGCCGCCCGAGCGGCATCACCGAGCAGACCGCCACGTGCGCCGGGATCCCGAGCAGCGCCTGGATCTTCGGCTCCTGCGCGACGGCGAGCGTGGTGATGGTGCCGCCGAAGCCTTCGTGACGCGCGCCCATGAGGATGTTCCACGCCATGGGATAGATCGAGCCGCCGCTCACGATGCCGACGCGCGTCAGCTCCTGGTCGATCGACGCGACGAGCTTGAGGTCGACGCAGATCACCAGGACGACGGGCGCTTTCATGATCGGCTCGACGAGGCGCGTGGGCGGCTTCGTCGCTTCGATCGTCGCGGCGTCCACGCGCGGCGGGTCGATCGTGTTCCACGGGCTCTCGCCGTTGGCCGCCTGCGCGGCGTAGCGTTTGGCGGCGATGCCGGAGAGCCGCGCCAGCTCGTCCTTCGTCTTCTGGTCGCGCACGACGATGATCTTCCAGCCCTGGCGGTTGCCGCCGCTCGGGGCGAACCGCGCGTGGTCGAGGATCTTCGCCAGGGTCTCATCGGGAAGGGGATCCGCGGTGAACTCGCGCGCCGCGAACGTGGTGCGCATCACGTCGAAGAGCTCCATCAGCGGTCTCCCGCCGCCGCGCGTTCCTTCGCGGCCATTTTTGCCTTCAGCTCGGCAGGGGTGAGCCGCACGATGTCCGCGTTCTGGTGCGCGTAGAGCTTGTAGGTGTCGGTGCCTTCGTCGGAGATCGCGATGCGCCCGGCGAGGACGTCGGCCTTCCACTGCGCGTGCTCGGGCTCGCGCGCGTGGAATTCCGGCATCACGTCGCGCCCGAACAGCTCGAGGCTTCGGCAGATGTCCGCGTGCGTCGTGCGGCCCGCCTGGTTCAGGAGAATGACCTGGTCCACGCCGGTCGCCTCGAACTCGCGAAGACGCTTGCGGATCGTTTCCGGCGACCCGATGAGGCCGCTGCGCAGCGTCTCCTGCGCCTTGTCGGTCCGGCGCCACTCCTGATAGGCCTCCCACATATTCCCTTCGCCGGGCGTGGGAATGCCGTTCCGCCCGTAGTGTGAGAGACAGAAGACGAAGAACGTCCAGCCGGAGGCCTTCTCCAGCGCCTCCTCGTCGGTCTCCGCGCACATGAAGCCGCTGACCATCGCGATGTTCGGATTCGTCGGGTAGTCGGCGAGCTTGGCGATGTTCGTCGTGAGCTCGAGGTAGTAGCGGTTCACCCACGCGCGCGCCGCGTCGGCGGACACGAACTGGAAGCCGAGCGCGCCCATGCCCCAGCGGCCGGCATCCGCGATGGTCGCGATGTTGGAGCACGCGACCCACAGCGGCGGATGCGGCTTCTGGAACGGCTTCGGGATCACGTTGCGCGCGGGGAAGTCGAAGTACTGGCCGTGCCACTCCCAGCTTTGCTTCGTAAACGCGGGAATGAGTGCCTGCACGGCTTCTTCCCACACCTCGCGCTTGTCGCGCACGCGCCGGCCGAAGGGATGCAGCTCGACCGGCCCCTGCGCTTCCCCGAGCCCGAGCTCCACGCGGCCGCCGGTGAGGAGATCGAGCGTCGCGACGCGCTCGGCCACACGGATCGGATGGTTGGTGGGGAGCTGAACGACGCCGTGGCCGAGCCGGATGCGCTTGGTCCGCTGGCTTGCCGCGCCCAGGAAGACTTCGGGCGCCGAGCAGTGCGAGTACTCCTCGAGGAAGTGATGCTCGACGCACCACGCGTAGTCGAAGCCCAGACGGTCGGCGAGCTCGATCTGCGAGAGCGCGTCCTGGAGGAGCTGGTACTCGCTGCGCTCCTTCCACGGGCGGGGGAGCTGCAGCTCGTAGAAGATCCCGAACTTCATGACGCCGCAGCATACCGCAAATGCGACTCGGATAGACTGCTGCACGATGGCGAGGATGAAGCTGCCCCTGGCCCTGGGCCTGCTCGTGGTCGCGACGTTCGCCGAGTACTCCGCCAGCCTCCGCGCTCCGTTCCAGTTCGACGACCTGGACGGCATCGTCGAGAACGTCACGATCCGTAAGCTGTGGCCGATCGCCGGCGACGACGGCGTTCTGCATCCGCCGGCTCGAAGCCCTGTCGTCCATCGCCCGATCGCCAACGTCTCTCTGGCCCTCAACTACGCTGTCAACGACGCGATCGGAGTCGACAACCGCGGACCCTGGGCGCCGTTGTCGTATCGCATCTTCAACATCGCGGTGCACTTGATGTCCGCGTTCCTGCTCGTGGGGGTCATCCGGCGCACGCTCCGCCACGGCGCGCTCGGCCGGACGTTCGGCGACAGTGCGGACCCGATCGCCCTCGTGGCCGGCTTCATCTGGACCTTGCATCCGATCCAGAGCGAGGCACTGCTGTACGTCGTTCAGCGGACCGAGCTGCTGATGGCCGTCTGCTACCTCGGTGCCCTCTACTGCTCGATCCGCGCGTGGGACGCGTCATCGCGCGCACACGGAGCGTGGTGGTACGGCGCTGCCATCGTGGTGGGTCTCGCCGGCATGGGCTGCAAGGAAGTGATGATCTCGATGCCGCTTGCCGTGCTGCTGTACGACCGCGCATTCCGCACGGCGTCGTGGCAAGAGACCTTTCGCCGCCGCTGGTGGTTCTACGGCCTGCTCGGCCTGACGACGGTCGCACTGCTGTACCTCGTGAGCACGGGACCCCGCCACCCCGCGATCGGATTTCAACTCGGTATCGCGTGGTTCGAGTACCTCTACAGCCAGTGCTGGGCGATTCCGCGTTACGTCCAGCTCTTCTTCTGGCCCGATCGGCTCACCCTCGACTACGGGCCGCAGATGATCCGTGACGCGCGCGGGGTCGGCGGCATGATTGCGCTGACGGCGTTTGCCGTGGCGACCGCCGCCGTCTGGGTCAAGCCGCGCTGGTGGGGATGGTGGAGCGCCGGTGGCGTCTTCCTCGTCGCCGGAATCGTCCTCTCATCGCGGGGCCATCGCCTCTCCGGCGCGCTCGCCCTGATCGCGGCGATCACCTGCTTCGTCATCGCGAGCCTCGAGACGGCGCGCGCGTACGCTCGCCTGCCGCGCTGGGTCTGGCTCGCCGGCGTGCTCGCGGCGTCGGCCATCGTCGTCGGTCTGCCGGCGACGCAGATCGTGACGTTTCGCTCGGACGCCAGCCACGAACGCGACGCCTACATGACGATCGGGTTGCTGCTCGTGCTCTCGGCGTTTTCCCTGCGGGCGCTGGCGCCGCATCTGCCCGTGAGCCGCTGGGGCTGGTTCGGGTTCCTCGGCGCCTGGTTCTTCATGATCCTCGCGCCCTCGTCGAGCGTTCTGCCCATCACCACGGAAATGGCGGCGGAGCGGCGGATCTATTTGCCGCTGGTCGCCGTCGTCGCGCTGGCGCTGCTCGGCATGGAAGCGATGCGGACAGCGCCCGTCGATTCGACCAACACGGGCCGGCGTTTCGGACAGGTTGGGGCGCTCGTGGCCGTCGCGGTCTTTTACGCATGGGTCTCGGGGTGGCTGATCGATCGCTGGCTCGAGCCCTACGGCACGCCCGACATGCGGCGTCACGCCGCGCTGTTCATCGCCGGATGGGTAGCGCGGCTCATCGTCGGGGCGAGCGCGACGGTCCTGACGTACGTGTTGCTTCGGTCACGCGCCAGGTTCCGCACCACGATCTTCGGCACCCTCGTCGTCAGCATGGCTCTCGTCGCTGCCGTGCGCGGTTCCCTGTACAACGACACGGAAGCTATCTGGCGTGACGTGACCGTGAAGGTTCCCGAAAATCCGCGCGGCTGGGACAACCTCGGAGGGGCACTCCTTCAGAAGGGCCGTGCCTTCGAGGGCGAGGCCTCGTTGCGCCGGGCGCTGGCGATCGACCCATCGTATTTCCCCGGCTGGTACAAACTCGGCGCGCTCGTCATTGGTCAGGGCCGTTTGGAGGAGGGACGGCGCTTGCTTCAGCAAGCGATCGTGCTGGAGCCCGACCACGCGCCATCGCTCAGCAAGCTCGGCGCGGTACTCATTGACCTGGGTCGCTCGCGAGAAGCTATCCCGTATCTCACGCGTGTCCTCGCCGCCGAACCGACGGCGGAGGGCTGGACGACGTACGGCGTGGCACTCGCGCAGAGCGGCCGGCACGAGGAGGCTCTCGGCGCCTTCGACGTCTCGCTGATGTTCGAGCCGAACCAGACGGCGGCTCGCATCAACAAGGCCGGCACGCTCATCAGTACCGGTCGCTACGTGGACGCGGTGTCGGAGCTGCGCGCTGCGCTCGAGCGCGATCCGCGGTCAGTCGTGGCCCAGGCCAATCTCGCGATGGCCTACGCCGGACTCGGCCAAGCCGACCAGGCGATTCGCGCGGGCCAGGCCGCGATCGAGCTCGCGCCGCAGTCCGCGTATCTGCGCGTGATCGTCGGTGGTCTGCTGAACAGGTCCGGCCGGTTCGCCGACGCGGAGCAACAGCTCGTGCGCGCCGTACAACTCGCACCCGACAATCCCGACGCGCTCTTTCAGCTTGGCGTCGCGCGGCACTCCCTCGGCAAGCGTGACGAGGCCGTCGTGGCGTTCAGGCAAGCGCTTCGGGCCAACCGAAACTTCCGCCCGGCCCGCGAGGCGCTGGAGAAGCTCGGGGTCTCCGCGCCGCCGCCCCAGTAGCGAGGCTCAGGGCAACCTCACCTGGCTGGCCGTGCCGTTGAGGATCACGACGGCGGCGTTCACGCTCGGCACTGT
>JBGOTH010000203.1:0-5945 GCA_041476345.1 Methylomirabilia bacterium | reverse complement strand
GTCGGTATCCGCGCCGGGCTGACGCTCGACCGCGATCCCGCGTCCGCTCCACGCGCGGTTCACCGGACACCTGCCGCAGGAGAGCTTGTTCGTCTGGCTCGCGCTCATTCCCCCGCGGCAGCGGCAACAACCGCGGCGTGGTTAAAAATTAAGAGCTGCAAGCGCGCGCGGAGCAGTTGCAACGCGCCCACGCTGAGCTGGAAGTCCGCGTGCAGGAGCGCACCCGGGGGCTGGCGGACGCAAATCAAAAGCTCACGGAATACACTCGCACGCTCTATCATCCGGCTCATTTCGACGCGCTCACCGCGGTGTGGAACCGCCATGCGATTTTTGAAATCGGGGAGCGCGAATTCGACCGCTGGAAACGCTATCAGACTCCGTTCACGCTGTGTCTTCTCGACCTGGGCGACTTCAAACAGCTCAACGACCGTTACGGACATCAGGCGGGCGACAGCGTGCTGAAAGCCGCGGCTCATTGCACGCAGAAAACCGTCCGCGCGGTGGATGCGCTCGGGCGCTATGGCGGCGAAGAATTCCTGCTCGTCCTGCCGGAAACGCCGGCGCTCGGCGCGCGAACCGTGGCCGACAATCTCATCAGCGAAATTCGCGCGCTGCGGGTGCCTGAAAAAAATGTCGTGCTCCACGTCACCGCCAGCCTGGGTATGGCGACGGTCTTGCCAACAGCGCCAACCTTCGAAGCGCTCTTACGGTGGGCCGACGCCGCGTTATACGTTGCCAAACGCGCGGGGAAAGATCGCGCGGTAATGGCGGAGGCGGCGCCAGTCTCCGAATAGGAAGCCCCGTGCGATTTCCTCCAGGGACTCGACGGCGGCCCAGTGTGGGGCGTGCGGCAAGGCCTTTTTCTATCCGCGCGTCATCTGCCCGAAATGCCACACATACGCCTTTAGTCCAATAGCTCCTGCAGCTCACGGATTGGCGGCGCGAGGAGGTGATCGGCCGGGATTGGTTCGAGGTATTCATCAGCCCGTCCGATCGCCGCGACATGAAAGACGTGCTCTCCGCGCAGCTCGCTGATCTGCCATCCGCATGGCATCACGAAAACGAAATCCTCACCTGATCCGGCGAGCCACGGCTGATTCAGTGGAACAACACCGTATTGCGCTCGCCCGCGGGCGAGGTGATCGGCACGGCCAGCATCGGCGAAGACATTACCCACCGGAAGGAAGCCGAGGAGAGAAGCGCTATGTCCGAAAGGGCGGTGGTGTCATCTGGGTCGCCGTGACGGCGTCCCAGGCTACCGATCCGTCAGGCCGACGGTAGGCGCTGGCGGCGAAGATCCGCGAGGTGCTGGACCGCCCGTAAGATGTACGCCTTTAGTCCAATAACCCGGGGCTCCGCGATCGCGGATACTTATCGGGGTGTCGCCACCGGGGAGAAGAACTATGAAGGCCGCATTCCTGTCGAATCGGAAGGGGCGACTCGCGTTCGGATCGGCCATGTTGTTTTTGCTCGTGGCGGGTGCGCTGTCCTATCGCGGCATCGTCTTGGCCGGCGAAGGCAGCCGATGGGTGCAGCATACCCACGAGGTTCTGGAGAATCTCCAGGATCTGCTCTTCGCAATGGAAAGTGTCGAATCGAACGTCCGCGGATTTGTCGTGACCGGCGAGGAATCCTATCTCGAGTCCTACCGTGCCAGCACATTGAGCGCAGAGCGGTACCAGGCGACCGTTCGCAACTTGACGGTGGATAGCCCCGACCAGCAGCGCCGGCTTTCAGCGCTCGAAAGGCTGGCGGCTCAGAAGATCCAGTTCGCGGAGACGGTCAGTGATCTGCGCCGCGTCAAGGGTCCGGATGCGGCGGCGGATGCCATTCGAAGCGGATCGGGCACGCGAAGCATGGATCAGTTTCAAGCGGTCGTGCGCCAGGTGAAGGACGAAGAGCTGCGATTGTTGGCACAACGCAGTGCGGACGCGAAGCGGCGTTTGGGCCAGACCGAAGCCGTCCTGGTCCTCGGCACCGTCTTGGGCCTCGTGATCACCGCCGCCGCAGGTTGGAACGTCCGGCGTGACGGCTCCAGACGCGGGCGTGCCGAGGAGGCGCTCGGAGAAAGCGAAGAACGATATCGGATGCTCCTCGACGGAGTCCAGGACTCCGCGATCTTCATGATCGACCCGCGGGGCCGGATCGTCAGTTGGAACGCCGGGGCCGAACGAATCAAAGGCTACACAGCCGACGAGATTCTCGGTCGGAACTTTTCCTGCTTCTTTCCTCCGGAAGATGTCGAGCGGGGCAGGCCGGAGGAGGTGCTCCGGATGACGGCCGCCAGCGGCTGGCACGAGGAACACGCCATGCGCGTGCGGAAGGACGGCTCACGATTCTTGGCGAGGGTCACCTTTAGAGCATTGCTCGACGCCGCGGGAAATCTGCAGGGGTTTTCCGAGTTCAGCCACGATCTCAGCGAGAGCAAGGAGTCGGGGGCGAAGTACCGCGGGCTGCTGGAGGCGGCTCCCGATGCGATGGTGGTCGTGGACGAGGGCGGAGAAATCGTTCTGCTGAATCTTCAGGCGGAGAAACAGTTCGGATACCACCGCGACGAGCTCGTAGGACAGCCGGTGAAGAACATCATTCCGGAGGGCTTCGCGGAACGGCTGATCGCCGACGCTCGCCGATCCACGGCTCACGCGCCGGCAGAGCAGATGGGAACGGGGAGGGAGCTCATCGGGCGCCGGAGGGATGGAAGCGAGTTTCCGATCGAGATCATGTTGAGCCCGTTGGAAAGCGCCGAGGGAGTCCTGGTGACGGCGGCGATCCGCGACATCACCGCGCGCCGGGAGCTCGAGCAGGAGCTGCGGCATGCGCAGCGGATGGAAGGTGTGGGCCAGCTCGCGGGGGGGATCGCGCACGACTTCAACAACCTCCTCACCGTCATCGGCGGCCGGGCCCAGCTCGGCCTCGCTCGGCTGAGCGCCTCCGACCCGCTGCGGCACGACCTCGACATCATCCACAGGACGGCGGAGCGCGCGGCGCTGCTCACGCGACAGTTGCTCGCGTTCAGCCGCAAGCAGGTGCTCCAGCTCCGGGTGGTCGACCTGAACGAGCGGGTCCGCAGCTCGGCGGACTTGCTCGAGCGGATCATCGGGGAGCACATCGAGCTGATCTTCGTCTCGGCCTCGGACACCGGCAGTGTGCGGATCGATCCCGGTCAACTCGAGCAGGTCATCGTCAATCTCGCGGTGAACGCGCGGGACGCGATGCCGGACGGCGGTCGCATCACGATCGAGACGGCGGGCGTCGAGCTGGACGCGGATTACGCCGCGCGTCGCATCGACGTCGTGCTGGGCGCCTACGCGGTGCTCTCCGTGACGGACACCGGCGTCGGCATGAGCCGCGAGACGCAGGCACGGATCTTCGAGCCGTTCTTCACCACCAAGGGGCCGGGCAAGGGAACGGGGCTCGGGCTGGCGACCGTCTACGGCATCGTGAAGCAGAGCGGCGGGCACATTCGCGTCTACAGCGAGGTCGGGGTCGGCACGTCGTTCAAGGTCTATCTGCCGTGCACCGACGAGCCGGTGGAGCGGGAGCCTTCGCGTTCCGCCGCGGAGCTCCCACGTGGGACCGAAACCATCCTGCTCGTCGAGGACGAGGCCGAGGTGCGCGGCGTCGCGCACGAGATCCTCGAGCGGCTCGGCTATACCGTGCTCGAAGCATCGGTGCCGGCGGACGCGATGCTCATCGTCCAGCGGCACGTCGGGATCATCGACCTGCTCCTGACCGACGTGATCATGCCGCGGACGAGCGGCCGCGTGCTGGCGGAAACGATCACCACCGAGCGCCCGGAGACGAAGGTGCTGTTCATGTCGGGCTACACCGACGACGCGATCGTGCGCCACGGCGTGCTCGAGGCCGACACCCACTTCATCGAGAAGCCGTTTACGGCTCCCACGCTCGCGACGAAGGTCCGCGAGGTGCTGGACCGCCCGCACTGACACATACGGCTTTAGTCCAATAGCCCGGGCTCCGCCAGGGCGAACACTTGCTACAGGTGTTCGCCGCAGCGTGTCGCCGATGTGACGACGTGCGGCGCTGGAGGGGATGTCCCGTGGAGCCGCGACGAACCGCTCCGCCCGCTCTCGACGCTTCATGAACCCAGGAACCTCACGCCCGGACGCGCATGAGGAAGTTTTTGCGTTGATCGAAACGTTGCGCGACGCCGAGCGACGCCTGGAGGAGTTGACGGCAAGCGAGGTCGATACGGTGGCGGACCGAGATTTGCGACAGGGCGCGGGGAGATGACTCATCCGCGGCCCACCAGGTCGCCGAGGGCATTCGTTCGGTGCTGGGTGGGGGGATAGAGAGCTGTTCGCTCGAATATCCCTGTCATTCGCCGACGGAACAGCGCTGGTTCCTGTTGACGGTGACACCCCTGGCCGATGACCGTGGGAATGGCCGACGAGTCACTGGAGGAGGAGGCGGCTCGCCCGACCAGCGCGTGCCCGCGCGGCACCGAGACCATCCTGCTCGTCGAGGACGAGGCCGAGGTGCGCGCCCTCGCCCACGAAATCCTCGAGCGGCTCGGCTATACCGTGCTCGAAGCGTCGGTGCCGAGGGACGCGATGCTCATCGCCCAGCGGCACGTCGGGATCATCGACCTGCTCCTGACCG
Source organism: Methylomirabilia bacterium (assembly GCA_041476345.1). GTDB lineage: Bacteria > Methylomirabilota > Methylomirabilia > Rokubacteriales > CSP1-6 > VGLJ01. The sequence continues at coordinate 1,322 of JBGOTH010000203.1, read as the reverse complement.
ATGTGATCATGGCGCGGATGAGCGGACGCGCGCTGGCGGAGGCGATCGTCGCCGAGCGCCCGGAGACGAAGGTGCTGTTCACGTCGGGATACACGGACGACGCGATCGCGCGCCACGGCGTGCTGGAGCCTGGCACCACTTCATCGAGAAGCCGTTCACGCGTCAGGGGCTCGCGACGAAGGTCCGCGAGGTGCTCGACCGCTCCGAGTAGGAAGGTCTCGAGAGGGACTCGACGGCGGCCCGAAGTCGCCCTACCATGCGTAGTCGCGCCCATCTCGAGCAACGACAAGGAGCCTGAATGGACCCCGATCGTCCGGTGCCGCAGCCGATTACCCCCGAAGCGAAGCCCTATTGGGACGGATTGAAAGAAGGGAAGCTCATGCTTCCCAAGTGTGGGGCGTGCGGTAAGGCCTTTTTCTATCCGCGCGTCATCTGCCCGAAATGCCAGTCGCGTGACATTTCATGGATCCAGGCGAGCGGGAAGGGCAAGCTGCATTCCTTCGGCATCGGGCACCAGTCGTTCAACAAGGCGTTCAAGATGCCGCCGCCCTACATCCTCGCGATGATCGAGCTGGACGAGGGGCCGCGCATGATGACCAACCTCGTCAACGTGGTGGCCGACCCGAAGGTCGTGAAGTGCGACATGCCGGTGCAGGTCGTCTTCCACAAGGTGACCGACGACGTGACGGTGCCGCTCTGGGAGCCCGCGAAGGGAGGGGCGCGATGAAGGCCCTGTCGAATGCCGCCTGCATCGTCGGCGTGGACGAGAGCGACGAGATCGGCACGCTCCCCGGCAAGAGCATGCTGTCGCTGCACCTGGAAGCGATCACCAACGCGGTGAAGGACGCCGGGCTCAAGGTCAGCGACGTGGACGGCATCTTCACCGCCGGCCAGCATTCGCCCGCGCTCATCGGCGAGGCGCTCGGCGTCACCCCGCGCTACATCGACGGCACCAGCGTCGGCGGCTGCTCCTTCATCATCATGGTGGAGCACGCGGTGGCGGCGCTGCACCACGGGCTTTGCGACGTCGCCGTCATCACGCACGGCGAGAGCGGACGCTCCGGCGTCGGCGTCACCCGCGCGCGCGACACCGCGCTGAGCGGGCAGTACGAGATTCCCTACGGGTACGGCGCGGCGCCGACCCAGTTCGCGCTCATCACCACGCGCCACATGCACGAGTACGGCACCACGCTCGAGCAGTGGGCGCAGGTCGCCGTCTCGACTCGCCAGTGGGCCGCGCTCAACCCGAAGGCGATGCACAAGAAGCCGCTCACGGTCCAGGACGTGCTCAGCGCGCGGCCCGTCGTCTATCCGTTCACGCT